>JAPKDK010000226.1 GCA_028872645.1 Verrucomicrobiota bacterium | reverse complement strand
TAAGGCCATCGAGACGGAGGATTATGAGCAAGCGGCGCTGGTGCGGGATCAGTTGCGGGGATTGGATGTGCCGCCGGAAGAAGCGGTGGAGCCGCTCGAACCCAAACCAAAAAGCGTAAAGGGAGGGGAGGCTTAATGGAATTGCGGAAATTTTTAAGTAGTACAATCGATTTATCCAACTGCGAAGGGCCGCAGGATCACGTGGTGCTGTCGAGCCGCGTGCGTCTGGCGCGTAATGTGACGGGTCGGCCGTTTCCGGGGCGCGCGAAGAAGGCGAGTCGGGTGGAGACGTGCCAATTTATTCAGCCAGCCATCGCGGCGGCCTCGGCGATGCGCGGGGGTTTTTCGGAATCGATGCAGCCGTTGCAGGCGCTGGACAAACAACTGTTGGTGGAGCGGCATCTCATCAGTCGCGAGCACGCGGCCAAGGGCGCTGGCAGCGGGTTGGTGCTCAGCAAGGATGAGACGTTGTGCGTGATGATCAATGAAGAGGATCACTTGCGGATGCAGGCGTTACTGCCGGGGTTGCAGGTGAAACAGGTGTGGCAAAAGATGGATCGGTTTGACACGAGTTTGGAGAAGAAACTGGATTTCGCGTTTGACGCGCAGTTGGGTTATCTGACCGCGTGCCCGACGAATCTCGGCACGGGCATTCGGGTGAGCGCGATGTTGCATTTACCGGGATTGGTTTTGACGGATCAAATAAATCAGATCGTGCAAGCGGTCACCAAGCTGGGCCACGCGGTGCGCGGGTTGTACGGCGAAGGCACAGAGGCACTTGGGCATTTATTTCAGGTGAGCAATCAAATGACGCTGGGCGAAAGCGAGGCGGACATCATCGAGCGCATTCATAAAGTGGTTTTGCAAGTGATCGAGCACGAAGAAAACGCGCGGCAAACTTTGCTGCGCACGAAGGCCAAGGAGTTATATAATCACATCGGCCGCGCTTATGGTACGTTGGCGCACGCGCATATTGTGAGCAGCAAGGAGACGATGAACCAGTTGTCACTGCTGCGTTTGGGCGTGAAGCTGGAGTTGTTCAAAGGGCTCACTACGCCGATGTTGGACGAGCTATTTTTGCTCTCTCAGCCGGCGCATATGCAGGAGTTGGTGGGGGAAAAACTTTCCGGTGAAGAGCGAGACCTCCATCGCGCGGATTTATTGCGCAAACATTTGGGCAAAGTAAAGGGACTGAAACTGCCGGAATAAGCTGTCAAATGGCTAATGACACGGTTGGACCCGAAAAAATCGCTCATTTGGGCATAAGTTGGCATTGGGAATGCTGGACAAAACCAGCGAAAACAGCCACAATTTTCCAAGAAAATGAGTGATGAAGGAATGAGCAATTTTACGCCACGCGCCCAACAGGTGCTGGCATTGGCGCGCAAAGAGGCGGACCGTTTCAACCACAACTTTGTGGGCACCGAGCATTTGTTGCTGGGGCTCATCAAGCTTGGCCAGGGCGTCGCTGTCAACGTGTTGCAAAAGATGGGGCTGGACCTCGAGACCGTGCGATTGGAAGTCGAGAAACAAGTCGGCACCGGGCCGGACCAAAAACAGGTCGGCAACATTCCTTACACACCGCGCGTGAAGAAGGTCCTCAACCTCGCCTCTAAAGAAGCCAAGCAACTGCAGCACACTTACGTGGGCACGGAGCACATTTTGCTCGGCCTCCTGCGCGAAGGCGAAGGCGTGGCGGCGCGCGTGCTCAAGAATCTGGACATCGACATCGAACAAGCGCGTCAGGAAATTTTGAAGGAACTCGATCCCAACTTCGCAGTGGGCGAGGATGAGATGGATGAGGAAGGCGAAACCGCGCCAACCAAAGGCGGCGGCAAAAAAGGCAACAAGACGCCAGCTCTCCGCGCCTTCGGCCGTGATTTGACGGAGATCGCCCGCAAAGGCGAACTGGATCCGGTGATTGGTCGCGAAGACGAAATCGAGCGTGTCATTCAAATTCTCTGCCGTCGCACGAAGAACAATCCCGTGTTGCTCGGCGAAGCCGGTGTGGGCAAAACCGCGATCGTGGAAGGGCTCGCGCAGGAAATCATTAAGGGCAACGTGCCCGAGCTGTTGCGTGATCGCCGCGTGGTGACGCTGGATCTTGCGTTAATGGTGGCCGGCACCAAGTATCGCGGCCAATTCGAGGAACGCATTAAAGCGGTGATGGACGAAATCCGGCGCGCGAAGAATATTATTTTATTCATAGACGAGCTGCACACTATCGTGGGTGCGGGTTCTGCCGAAGGCACGATGGATGCGAGCAACATTATCAAGCCCGCGCTCAGTCGCGGCGAGTTGCAATGCGTTGGCGCCACCACACTCACCGAGTATCGCAAGTTCATCGAGAAAGACGCCGCGTTGGAACGCCGTTTTCAAAACGTAAAAGTGGAAGCTCCGTCCATCGAGGAAGCCATCGAAATTCTCAAGGGGCTTCGCATCAAATACGAGGAGCATCACAAAGCCGAAATCACTGATGAAGCGGTGGAAGCTTCCGTGAAACTTTCCGATCGCTACATCACCTCCCGTTTTTTGCCGGACAAAGCCATCGATGTGATGGACGAGGCCGGCTCGCGCGCGCGCATCAAAGCGATGACGCGTCCGCCAGAAATCAAGGAACTCGAGGCCGCCATTGACGAGATCAAGACCCGCAAGGAGACGGCCATCAAAGAGCAGGATTTTGAAGGCGCGGCCTCGATGCGCGACGAAGAAAAGCAAGCCAAGGGAAATCTTGAGACGACCATGACCGAATGGAAAGCCGCCAGCGAGGAAACGCCGGTGGTAATTTCCGATGAGGACATCATGCACATCATTTCCAAATGGACCGGCATCCCGCTGCAACGAATGGAGAAAGACGAAATCAAGAAGCTCCTCAGTATGGAAAAGGAGCTGGAGAAAGTGGTTGTTGGTCAAACCGCCGCGGTGGAATCTCTCAGCAAAGCGCTGCGCCGCTCCCGGGCGGATCTCAAAGATCCTGTGCGGCCAATCGGCGCTTTTGCCCTAATGGGCCCCACCGGCGTGGGTAAAACGCTTTTGGCCAAGACAATTGCCGAGCAACTTTTTGGCGATACCAAGGCGCTCATTCAAATCGATATGAGCGAGTACATGGAAAAATTCGCCAGCTCGCGCCTCATCGGCTCGCCTCCAGGCTATGTCGGTTTTGAGGAGGGCGGCCAGCTGACTGAGCAAGTGCGGCGCCGGCCGTACTCGGTGGTGCTCTTTGATGAGATCGAAAAAGCGCACCCCGATGTAATGAATATGCTGCTCCAGATTTTGGAGGAGGGCAAACTCACTGACAGCCAGGGCCGTTCAGTGGATTTCCGCAACACCATCATTTTGCTCACCAGCAATGTGGGCTCGGAAAGCGCCCAGAAAAGTACGGCCATTGGTTTCAATAATTCGGCTGATGAAGTCGATTATGAAAAAATGCGCGAGCTGATTATGGACGCAGCCAAAAAGGCATTCCGTCCGGAATTTTTAAACCGGTTGGACGACGTGATCGTCTTCCGCGCGCTGGTCAAAAAAGATTTGGGCAAAATTTTGGATCTCGAGCTGAACAAGGTCACCGAGCGCCTCAAGGAAAAGGAGATCGACCTCGTGCTCGACAAAAAAGCGCACAACTTGCTCGTGGAAAAAGGCTACGACCCCGAGTACGGCGCGCGACCCATGCGGCGCGCGGTGGAGCGTTTCCTCGAGGATCCGCTGGCCGAAGAAATTTTACGCGGAAGTTTAGTTGGGGGCGACCCCATCAAAGTATCCGCCAAGAACGATAAGTTGACTTTTAAACAAAAAGCTTCCACCGAGACCGAAGAGGAAACGGTGTCCGCTAGCGAATAGTTTCGCTTGCGCCGTGGGGGCGGCAATGAAAAGGGGGAAAGGTGTCCACACACACCGCCGGGGGAGGAGTATCCAGTTTCGTCACTAGCTTGGGGAGCATTGTGCTTCTTGGCGGCGAGGTGTTTCGTTCTCTCTTTACCGTGCGCTTTCACTGGGATGAGTTCATCAAGCAACTCCACTTCATCGGTTGGAAATCTCAGGTCATCGTCCTCACCACCGGAGCGTCCACCGGAATGGTTTTTTGCGCGCAGACATTTTTTCAATTTCACAAAATGAAAATGGACAACGCCACGCTCACCGTGGTGGGCGTGGCCATGATCACTGAGCTGGGTCCCGTGCTGGCGGGGCTAATGGTGGCCGGTCGCGTGGGCGCCGCCATCAGCGCCGAGCTGGGTACGATGCGAGTGACCGAACAAATTGACGCCCTCCGAACCATGGCAACACATCCGGTGGACTACCTCGTGGTGCCCCGTTTTCTCGCCACAGTCATTGCGATGCCGTTGCTCACGGTGCTCGCCTGGGGGGTGGGCATTGCGGCGGCGTATTTGTTGAGCGTCACTGTACTGGGGCTCGAAGGTTCGTACGGGCTGCGTCATCTTTACTTTTATGTGGACACACAAGACGTGTTGCTCGGCTGCATCAAAGCCCTGTTTTTTGGAGGCATCATCGCATTGGTCGGCTGTTATCGCGGGCTCAACTGCGGCGAAGGCGCGGAAGGCGTGGGTCGCGCCACCAACGAGGCGGTGGTGCAATCGTGCATCGCCATCCTCGTCAGCAACTTTTTCCTCACCCTGCTATTGCGCGGAATTCTTTATCCCTGATGATCGAGGCACAAAACATCAGCAAAAGTTTTGGCAATAACACCGTGTTGCGCAATGTGTCATTCAAAGTGGCGGAGGGCGAGAGCCTCGCCATCATCGGCCGCAGCGGCACGGGCAAAAGTGTATTGCTCAAACATCTGATCGGATTGCTTATGCCCGATGACGGCACCGTGCGCGTGCGGGGCGTGGAGATTAATAATATGCCCGAGCG
>JAPKDK010000225.1 GCA_028872645.1 Verrucomicrobiota bacterium | reverse complement strand
GCCTTGGCGTCCACACCCGGCTCGGGCCGTGGCGCGCCGGCGTCGATCCACTTCGTCAGCGCAGCGATCTGCTCGGTGGTGAGCTTCTCGCCTTTGTCTTCAGGCGGCATGGGATCGTCCGCACTCTTGACGCGTGTGACAATCTCGCTGTTGCCGCCGTTTTCGCCGATCACGCTCATCAAGCCCATAATTCCCGTTTCGTCGTTGTCTTCAAAAATGCTGAGGTCGAGCTTGGCCTTGGCTTCCTTGCCTTTGTGGCAATCGTAGCAACGTTCCTTCAGCAGCGGCTGGATGGTCTTGGTGAAAATGGCGGCGTCTTCAGCGTTCTTCTTTTTCTTTTCTTCATCCTCCTTGGACTTCTCCATGTTTTCAACGGCATCGCCTTCGCCGGTCGCGTCGTCGGGCTTGAATTCCGCGTGCAATCCCATCCCCAACCAAGCAACGGCGACAATGAGCAACGCGATGTCACCGGCCAGTTTGAAAACCTGCGAACTGGTGCCGAGAAAAAAGCTGTTGGTGGTGCCACGGAGTGCGGCCATTTTGGAATCAATCGCCGTGGCCAGAAAGCCGGAGGAGTAGCTGCCGTGTTGCGGTCCTTCGTCCTCGATGTTATCAAAATCCTCGGCGGGCGCAGCCGATGGCCCCGGTGGTGAACCCGCGGAAGGCGGGGGCGGCGCGGCTGCACTGCGAGTGGAGTTGGGCGGAGGCGGTGCCGCGGCACTGGCGGGTTTGCTGGGCGGAGGAGGGCTTGCGGAGGAGGCGGGTTTGCTAGGCGGTGGCGGGCCGGCCGATTGGGTGGGTTGGCTGGCGGGGACGGTGATCTCGGCGCTGCACGATGGGCACGCAAAGGACTGCCCGGCCGCGGCGTCGTCCACGGTCAGATCAGTCCGGCAAGTTGGGCATGCAAATTTAAGATCCATTTTGGGGCTAATGTAACAGCAGAGGTTGCAGGGAGAGTACCGGAGCTATGACGCGAATTCAACCACCAACCACGCGGGCGCTTAATACCCGTTGACGTTGTCCGCATCGCTGACAATCGCCACGCCGCCGGAGGTGCCCAGCCGCGTGGCGCCGGCTTCGATCATCGCGCGCGCATCAGCGGCATTGCGAATGCCGCCGGCGGCTTTCACGCCGGCGAATTGGCTGACGGTTTCGCGCATCAGCCTCACGTGCTCAATCGTCGCACCCGCGCTGCCAAATCCGGTGGAAGTTTTCACAAAATGCGCCTGCGCTTGGACGACCAGTTTGCACGCTTGCTCGATTTGCTCATTGGAAAGCAAACACGTTTCCAAAATCACTTTCACCACGTGGTCATCCGCCGCCTCGACGACATCGCGAATCTCGCGCACGATGTAGTCGTGGTCGCCATCCTTGAAGCGGCCCACGTTCATCACCATATCAATCTCGCTCGCGCCCGCGTCAATCGCCGCCTCGGTTTCATAGCGCTTCACATCCGCCTCCATGGCCCCCAACGGAAATCCAACCACCGTGGCCACTTGAACGTCACTCTCCTCCAGTAACGAATACGCCAGCTCTACGTGACTGCCATTTACGCAGACGGTTGCAAAATTATGCTCAGCAGCTTCGGCGCACAACGCCTCAATCTGCGCCCGCGTGGCGTCGGGCTTCAGCAACGTGTGGTCAATAAATTTGGCGAGGTCGGACATTGATAATTAATTCAAAAGATTCGCAACCAGCGCTTTCTCTTCTTTCAACTCATTGACCGACGCATCGATTTTGGCGCGGCTGAAATCATCGATGGCCACATCCTGCACGATGCCAAATGCGCCGTTGCGATGGGCGCATGGGAATGAGGAAATCAATCCTTCTTCCACATCGTAGCTGCCATCGGAGCAAAGGCAAACGCTATGGTAATCGCCAGCGACGGTGGGCTCGGTGATGGAGCGCACGCTGCCGATGATGGCGTTGGCCGCGCTGGCGGCGCTGGAGAGGCCGCGGGCCTTGATAATGGCTGTGCCGCGCTTTTGCACGGTGCTGATGAACTCGCCTTTGAGCCAATCGTGGTCGGCGATGGCGTCGGTGGCAGTCGTGCCATTGATTTTGGCGTTGGTAAAATCCGGATACTGCGTCGCCGAGTGATTGCCCCAAATGCACATATTGGAAACAGCACTTACGGGCACGCCGGCCTTTTGGGCGAGCTGCGTTTTGGCGCGGTTTTCGTCAAGGCGCGTCATTGCAAAGAAGCGGTCGTTCGGAACGTCGGGCGCGTTATTCATCGCGATGAGGCAGTTGGTGTTGCAGGGATTGCCGACGACCAAAACGCGAGTGTCGCGGGCGGCGTGGTCGTTGATGGCTTGGCCTTGGCCGGTGAAAATTTTACCATTGATACCAAGCAAATCACCGCGCTCCATCCCGTCCTTGCGCGGAACACTGCCGACAAGGAGCGACCAGTTGACGCCAGTGAAGCCCGTCTTCAAATCCGCGGTGGCCACCACGTCGGTGAGCAGCGGAAAGGCGCAGTCGTCCAGCTCCATACACACGCCGTCCAAGGCGGGTAGAGCGGGTTCAATCTCAATGAGGTTCAGCGCCACCGGCTGGTCCGGCCCAAACATCTGGCCCGAGGCAATTCGGAAAACTAACGCATAACCAATCTGACCGGCCGCACCAGTCACCGCAATTCGAATAGGAGTTTTGCTCATAAAGGGCGCGGAGTATGCCAGCCGTCCGTGGCCCGTGCAAGCGTTAGCCACGACCCAGCCCGAACAATGACAGATAAGCGTCCATCACGTTGTTGGCGATGCCGAAAGGGTTATATTCGTAAGGCGCATTCCACAGAATCATAAACACAATGAAGAGCATCCAGGTTGGGTTCCCCATTGAGTCGAGCCAGCGCCGATAAGCCGGCACAAAATTTCCCAGCACCGTCGAGCCATCCAACGGCGGCACGGGCAGCAGATTGAAAATGCCCAGCGCAATGTTGGTCGTGCCAAAGATTTGCAAAAACATCTGTCCGTTTTTGGCGGGGCCTTCCGCTGCGCCGCCGGAGGCTTTCACCCAAACCACCAACGCTGTGAGCGCGATGAACGCCAACAGAAAATTCATCGCCGGCCCCGCTGCCGAAACCAGCGCGTCACCGTAACGACTGCGAAAGTTGCGCGGATTCACCGGCATCAACCCAAACGCCATCCCCACCAGCACGAGCATCAGAATCGAAAAACCGCCCATATGCACCATTGGATCAGCCGTCATATGGCCCATTTGGCGCGGGGTATCATCGCCCTGCCAAATGGCCGCCCAGCCGTGGGCGAGCTCGTGGAGCACAATGGAAATGATTACAGTGACCACCACGCAGCCGAAAAACAATTGACTGGCGGGGTCAAAAAGATACTCGATAAAAAAAGTCGCAAGCACGCGCGGCGAATGTAATGGACGAACCACCCAAAAACCAAACCCAAAACCGCCGCGCCATCATCGACGTGGGCAGCAACTCGGTGAAACTGCTCATCGCCGATGTGACCGATGGCGTGGTGACGCCGCTCATTCACGAAGGCGAACAAACGCGGCTGGGGCAGGGCGTGTTTGAAACCGGGAAACTTGCGCCCGAGGCCATCGAGGCGACGGCGCGCGTGGTGGCCGCGTTTGCCGCAAAGGCAAAAGGGCAAGGCGCGGCGAGTGTGCGCGTGCTCGCCACGAGTGCTGCGCGCGAGGCGTCCAATGGCGATGAATTGGCGGCGGCCATCGCGGTGGGTGGTTTGGCATTGGAAATCATTGATGGCCAAACGGAAGCGGAGTTGGTGTTGTGCGGGGTGCGGAGTTTGCCGGATTTGGCCGAAGGCCCGCTGGCCATTATCGATGTGGGCGGCGGCAGCACGGAATTGCTTGTGGCCGATGACTCCGCGCTGCGGCTGCAACACAGTTTTCCGCTCGGCACGGTGCGTTGGCTCGAAGCCTTTCCCGTGAGCGAAACGCCCACTGCCGCTGAACGCGCCAAGCTCGCGCAGGCGCTCGATGATTTTCTCGATGAACACGTGACGCCCAAGCTGGGCGGGTTGCCATTGCCCGAAACCTTGATTGGCGCGGGCGGCACGCCGGTGTTTCTCTCTCGCATTCTCAATGAGCGTGATGATTTGGGCGTGAATGAAATCGAATCGTTGCGGTTGTCCTTGCCCGAGGTGCAATCGCTCACTCAGCAACTTTGGAAAATGCCGTTGGCCGAACGGAGCGAGTTGGCCGGACTGCCCGCCAATCGCGCGGATGTTATTTTGTTTGGCGCGGCGATTTATGAGGCGGTGATGATGCGTTGTGGTTTTGGTGAACTCCGGCCCACGTTGCGCGGGGTGCGGTATGGGGCGCTCTTGGCGGAAGGGACGAGGGGGAACTCGCCCCTCCCATTATAACCCCAACCGCTTGTGCTCGATGACGACGTAGCGATCGGTCATCCCGGCGAGGTAATCGCAGATGGCGCGGTGAAGGCCTTCGCTCTCGATGCGCGCGCGGGATTGGCTGCCGATTGCTTCGGGGTGGTCCAGAAAATACGCGAAGAGTTGCTTCAGCAAATTCACGCCGCGTTGGTTGGGCTCGTGGACCTTGGGATTGAAATACAAATTTTCGTAAAGATACTCGCGCAGCTCAAGATTGGTTTCGCGGCGCTCGGCGCTGTACTGGATCAGTGGGTTTTCCTGCAAGCGCACTTCATCGACGCTCAACACGCCGGCTTCGGTGATGAGCGAGCCGCTGGTTTCCACCACGTCGTGCACTTGGCTGTCGATCAGGCAGCGGATGATGAAATAGCGTCGGCGTTCATCGGCCAGGTCGCCGTGCTCGGCGCGGAGGTTCGCATCGGCATCACGCCAGAGTTTGACATTCTTTTTCAGTTCGTCTTCGGAAAGTAATTCCGCGTCGAGGCCGTCATCGAGGTCGTGGCTGTAATAAGTAATCTC
>JAPKDK010000224.1 GCA_028872645.1 Verrucomicrobiota bacterium | reverse complement strand
GCCCGCCCTTCCCCGTCACCCACGGCTTCGAGGATTTGCCCACGGTGGTCAACAATGTTGAAACATTTTCCGCCGTACCGCCAATCGTAAATCACGGTGCGGATTGGTACCAATCGCTTGGCCTCGGCGAACACGCCGGCACCAAGGCCGTCAGCCTCTCCGGCGATATTCAACGGCCGGGAAATTATGAGGTGCCCTTCGGGCTGCCGTTGAAAACACTTCTACACGATTGGGCCGGTGGCGCGCTTGCGGGACAAACCATCCAAGCCGTGAGCATGGCGGGATTGTCCGGCGGTTTTCTCGGCGGCGAAGATCTCAATGAAGTCACACTCGACGAGCCCTCCATTCGCTCCAAAGGTGCATTTCTCGGCGCGGCTGGCATTATGGTTTTTGATAACCGGCGAAATATGGTCGATGTCGCCCACAACGCGATGGCTTTTTTTGCGGAGGAATCCTGCGGAAAATGTTTCCCCTGCCGCATCGGCACCCATCGCCTCACCGAACGGCTCAATGGCACTACCGGCCCCACCACGGTGGCCGAATGGCACAGCGAAGTAGAAGATATCGGCAACACGATGATGGCCACCAGCGCTTGCGGTCTCGGCATGGCCGCGCCGAATATCACGCGCAGTTTACAAAAATATTTTCCGGACCAAGTTAGCGCACACTTGCAATCAGTTTCCCGATAACGACAATTCCCGAAATGAACGCAACGCCCGAAGTTCAAACCGAGACACTCACACTCGATGGTGAGGAAGTGTCCTTCCACGAAGGCGAGACGATTTACGAAATCTCCCAACGCGCCGGACGCGAGGTGCCCACGCTGTGCTACGACGAACGCCTCGAAGCCTTCGGAGCATGCCGCCTTTGTGTTGTGGAACTGGAAGGCACTCGCAATCCAGTGGCCTCCTGCACCACCACCGCCGAGGCCGGAATGGTGGTACATACTTCCACCGAAACGATCGAGAAACACCGCCGCACGTTGTTGGAGTTGGTCGCCTCCGAAAACCCGGATGCCACTATCGACCCCTTGCGCGGGTTTGCCTCGCAGGAATTGAATGAGTTGCTCTGCAAACACGACGTGCAGCCGGGGCGTTTTCAAGGGCAACTTTCCGGCACGTCCAACAATGACGACAATCCTTTCATCCTCCGCGATTATGACCATTGCATTTCCTGCTACCGCTGCGTGCGAGTGTGCGCCGAACAGGAAGGTGACTACGCAATCACGATGATGAACCGCGGGTTTGATAAACAAATCACCGCCGAGTTCAACAACCGCCTCAAGGACAGCGCCTGCACTTTCTGCGGCCAATGCGTCCAAACCTGCCCCACCGGTGCGCTGGGCGATCGCAAGGCAATGCGCGCGGAATCGCTGCCGGGCAAGTTGGAAAAGACGCGCTCGGTGTGCCCGTACTGCGGCGTCGGCTGCCAAGTGGACTTGCTTTCGAAAGAAGACCGACTGGTTGGCATCCAACCCGCGATGGACGGCCCCGCCAACGAGGGCGCGCTGTGCATCAAGGGCCAGTTTGCTTTCGACTTTGTGCAGCACGACGACCGCCTCACAAAACCACTCGTACGCGGCGACGATGGCGAACTCCACGAAGTCGATTGGAACACCGCGCTGGACCGCGCCGCCGAGGGCTTTCGCAAAGTGCTCGAGGAACACGGCCGCTACGCCGTGTACGGAATCGCTTCCGGCCGGGCGCCCAATGAGGCAGCTTACACGATGCAGAAATTTATCCGCGCCGGATTTGGGACGAATCAGATTGATAATTGTAGCCGTGCTTGACACGCCCCCACGGTCGCCGGTCTGGCGGCCACCATCGGCCGCGGAGCTATGTCCAATCCCCTCGCGGATATGGACAAGCCGGATGTGTTTTTCTGCATCGGCACTAACATGACCGAATGCCATCCCGTCGCCGCCACCCGCATTAAAAAAGCCCTCAAACGCGGCGCGAAGATGATTGTCGCCGACCCCCGCAAAATCCCGCTCGCGGGAATGGCGGATCTTCATTTGCCGCTGCGCGTGGGTTCGGATGTCGCGCTGCTGCTCGGGATGGCCCACGTAATTGCTCGCGACGGCCTGACGGACAACTCCTTCATTGCCGACCGCACGAAAGGTGGCGATGAATTTCTTGAGCATCTGAAACCCTTCTCCCCCGAATGGGCCGCTGGCATCACCGGGCTCAATCCCGCCGACATTGAACAAGCCGCGCGTTTGTATGGCCGCGCAGATCGAGGCGCAATTTATTACACGCTCGGCATCACCGAACACATTTGCGGCGTGGACAATGTGCAGAGCCTTTGCAATCTCGCGTTGATGACGGGCAACCTCGGGCGCGAAGGCACGGGCATCAACCCGATGCGCGGGCAAAACAACATCCAAGGCGCGGGAGATTCCGGCGCGGTGCCGGCCAACTTCCCAGGATTTCAGCCAGTCAATGACCCCGACTGTCAAAAGAAATTTAGCAAATTTTACGGCCGGGAAATTGATCCCGTCAAGGGCATCACCAAAGTCACGGCACTGAACGAATGCGGCAAATCCATCCACGCGATGATAATCAATGGCGAGAACACAGTGGTGTCCGACCCCGACCGCGCCCATTGTCAGCACGCGCTGGAATCGCTGGATCACTTGGTGCTCATCGATATTTTCCGCACGGAAACCGCCGAGCTAGCGGACATCGTGCTGCCTGCCACGGCTTGGGGCGAAACCGATGGCGTTTGCGTGAACACCGAACGCCGCGTGCAACGCCTGCGTCAAGCCGTGCCGCCGCAAGGGGAAGCCAAGCCCGATTGGTGGATTGTTTCCCAAATTTCCCAGCGGCTCGGAATCCCCGGTTTTGAATATGAATCCGCCAAGGATGTCTTCAACGAAGTCTGCGGGCTCTCGCCCATTTACGCGGGGCTCGATTGGGATCGCATCGAAAACGCGGAGTACCAATGGCCCGTTCCAGAAATAGATCATCCCGGTACGCCGATACTGCACGAGGGCGAATTCAAAAACGGGCGAGGGCTGTTCAGCCTCGTGAACTACCGCGACCCCGCCGAGGTGGTGGACGACGATTACCCCGTGTGGCTTACCACCGGCCGCCGGTTGCAAGCGTACCACACGCACACCCAAACCGGCCGCTCAGCGGGCATCGACTACTTACTTTCCGAGGAATCGCTGGAGGTCCATCCGGATGACCTCACCGCATTGCACCTCACCGACGGCGGATTCGCCAACCTCACCAGCCGGCGCGGCACCGTAAAAATCCGCGTGCGCGCCTCCGACCAATCGCCGCCTGGCACGGTGTTCTGCAGTTTCAGTTTCAACGACGTGCCCGTGAACATCCTCACCGGCTCCGGCTATGATCCCATCACCGAAACCGCCGAACTAAAAGTATGTGCCGTGCGCGTGGAACCGGTGGAGGAGTAATTGATGCGAGAATCCAAAACAGTCGAAATTCAACGCTGGAAAGAGGGCAGCCTTCACCCCATTGAATCTGATGCTGTGGCTGCCGAAGAACCTCTTGAAATTCGTGTGCGAGGGCGGAGCATCGCCATCACGATGCGCACGCCGGGACACGATGAGGAATTGGCGGCGGGGTTTTTGGTGACGGAAAACATTATTCATCAGCGGCAGGATGTTAGCGAGATTGCCCATTGCCGCGAAGGCGAGGCAGCGCAACTGGGCAACACGATGAATGTTTTTCTGGCGCCGGAAGTGGAGGTGGATTTCGGGCAACTCACACGCCATTTTTTCGCCAGCTCCAGCTGCGGCCTCTGTGGCAAGGCGAGCATTGAGAGCGTGCATCAACAATTTCCTCCGGTGGAAAACCAATCGGAAGTGAGCGCCAAAATGCTGGCGTCGCTGCCGGATAAATTGAGCCTGGCTCAACCTACGTTTGAGCAAACAGGCGGATTGCACGCGGCGGGGTTGTTTTCGATGGAAGGATTTCTCACGGTCAGCCGCGAGGATGTGGGGCGGCACAACGCGGTGGACAAAGTCATCGGCAATGCCTTCCTTGACCGAGTCGACCTTTCGCAAAGCATTTTGTTGGTAAGCGGCCGCGCTTCGTTTGAAATTATGCAAAAATCTCTGGCCGCGCGCATTCCCATCGTGGCTGCAGTATCCGCGCCTTCGTCCTTGGCGGTGGAGTTTGCCCAAGACAGCGGACAGACGCTCGCGGGGTTTGTGCGCGGAAAGACGATGAATCTTTATGCGGGAGCGCAACGGGTTCGGTAAGTTTTGGCAGGGACACGCTTCCGCGTGCCCTGGACCCGCGGAAGCGCGTCTCTACCGGGCGTCCAAATATTCCCGCAAAGACTTGGCGCTTTTCTCACCAAAACCTGGCACTCCAATTATTTGCTCCGCAGTCGCATCGCGCAGTCTTTGGACACTTCCGAAGTGTTTCAGCAGTGCCGCTTTTCGGCTGCCGCCGATGCCGGGAAATTCGTCCAGCACGCTTTCGGAAATTTTCTTGAGGCGCAGCTCAGAGTTGAAGGTGTTAGCGAAGCGATGGGATTCATCGCGCGCACGTTGGAGAAGTTTCAATGCGGCGTTGTCCAAGCCGAGCCGCAGCGGTTCGGCTTGGTTGGGGCGGTGGATTTCTTCGAATTCTTTGGCCAAACCAATGGTGGGAATGCCAGCCAGATCCAGTTTCGCAAGCTCAGCGGTGGCGGCGTTGAGTTGGCCTTTGCCGCCGTCGACGAGGATAAGATTGGGCATCGGGCGCTTTTCTTTTTTGAGTCGCGTGTATCTGCGGCTCACGGCCTCGGCCATACAGGCGAAGTCGTCCTGTGATTTCACGGCCTTCATTTTGTAGCGGCGATACTCGGCGTTGGCGGGTCGGCCATTCCGGAAGACGACCATCGAGGCAACCATAAACGTGCCGCTGATGTTCGATATATCGAAGCCCTCAA
>JAPKDK010000223.1 GCA_028872645.1 Verrucomicrobiota bacterium | reverse complement strand
TAAATTTTCGGATTGTGATAAAGATGATCGAGGCGCGAACGTTCCAGCGTGCTGGTGCGGCGAACGAGTCCGTGGACTTCGTAACCTTTTTCCAAAAGCAAATCGGCGAGGTAGGAGCCATCCTGCCCAGTGATTCCGGTGATCAATGCGCGAGGGCGGCTCATTCGCGTTCCACTAGTTTGCCGGCGCGTTGATCAGCCAGCAGTTGCACGTCGGCATCGACCATTAGCTTGGCGAGTTCGGCAAATTTCACTTGAGCTTCCCAGCCGAGTTTCTCCTTGGCCTTCGTGGGATCGCCCACGAGCAATTCCACCTCAGCGGGGCGATAGTAGCGCGGATCGATTTCCACATAGTCTTCCCAATTCAAATCCACGCGCTCGAAGGCGATCTTAAGAAATTCCCGGATGGTGCGCGTCTCACCGGTTGCCACCACATAATCATCCGGCTCATCCTGTTGGAGCATCCGCCACATCGCATCCACGTATTCCTTGGCGTAGCCCCAGTCGCGCTTGGCGTCGAGGTTGCCGAGGTAAAGTTTGTCCTGCAAACCGGCGGCGATGCGGGCAACGGCGCGGGTAATTTTGCGCGTCACAAATGTTTCGCCACGCCGCGGGGATTCGTGGTTGAAAAGAATGCCGTTGCTCGCGTGCATCCCGTAGGATTCGCGATAATTCACCGTCACCCAAAACGAATACACCTTCGCGCAACCGTAAGGACTGCGCGGATAAAATGGCGTGGTTTCTGTCTGCGGCACCTCCTGCACTTTGCCAAACATCTCGCTGGAGGAGGCCTGATAAAAACGTGGTTTGATGCCCACCTCACGAATGGCCTCGAGCAGGCGCACGGTGCCGGTGGCGGTGATGTCGGTGGTGTATTCGGGCGCATCGAAGCTCACGCGCACGTGGCTTTGGGCGGCGAGATTATAAACCTCCGCCGGCTCGATTTTGCTGATGAGCCGCGCCATTCCGCTGGCATCGCTGAGATCCCCGTAGTGCAGCTTCAGGCGATTATCCTCCACGTGCGGATCCTGATAAATCGCATCCAACCGGCCTGTATTAAACGTGCTGGCGCGGCGGATGATGCCGTGGACTTCGTAGCCTTTCTCCAAAAGCAACTCGGCCAGATAAGAGCCGTCCTGCCCGGTGATGCCGGTGATGAGCGCGATTTTTGCCATGCGGCTGTAAACGTTCCGCGAGCGGGCGCGGGTTGGCAAGCCAATTTACAAACCACGCTCGCGGCTTGCACTGAATACGCGTTGCTGCATACTGCGCCGATGCGCGCAACGACACTTACCGCCGCCTGCTGGGTGGCTGCAATTTTGACTTTGGGCTGTGGCCAATCAAAAAAATATCCAGACAGCACGCGTTTCCCTTCACCTCTCACTACCAATGCCCCAAGCGGACACGGACATTCTCCCAGCCAAATCGTGAAACCCAACTCAACAACCCACACCAATCGTCTCGCCAAAGAAAAATCACCGTACCTTCTCCAGCACGCGCACAATCCGGTGGACTGGTTTCCGTGGGGCGAGGAAGCCTTCGCCAAAGCGAAAAAAGAGGGCAAGCCCATCTTCTTGTCCATCGGCTACTCCACCTGCCACTGGTGCCACGTGATGGAGCGCGAAAGTTTTGAGGATGAGGAAGTGGGTGCCCTGCTCAACAAACACTTTATCAACATCAAGCTCGACCGCGAGGAACGACCGGATGTGGATAAAATTTATATGTCCTTCGTGCAGGCTACCACCGGAGGCGGCGGCTGGCCGATGAGTGTGTTCATGACGGCGGACAAGAATCCGTTTTTTGGCGGCACTTATTTTCCAAAGCGGGATTTCATGTCGCTCTGCGATCGCGTGAACGAACTGTGGAATGACCCGGAAAAACGTCCACTTATTGAGAAGGACGCCCAACGAATGCGGGAAGGCTTGGCCGAGGCCTCCACTCGCAAGCCCGACCCCAATGCCAAGCTTAACTACGCCCTGCTCACCAACGGCCTCGCGCAAATTAAGGCCACTTACGATCCACGCTTTGGCGGCTTTGGCGACAAGCCAAAATTCCCACGCCCCAGCGAACCGGCGTTTGTACTGTGGCAATCGGCGCGGGCGGACGATGCCGATGGCATCCGGATGGTCACCCACACCTGCGAACGAATGGCTGCCGGCGGGATGTACGATCAACTTGGCGGCGGTTTTTCCCGCTATTCGGTGGATGAAAAATGGTTGGTGCCGCATTTCGAAAAAATGCTCTACGACAACGCCCAACTCATTCATTTGTATCTCGATGCCTATTTGGTGAGCGGCGATGGGCGGCACGCCGCCGTGGTGCGCGACATCCTCCGCTACCTCGCACGCGATATGACGCACAAGGGGGGCGGTTGGTATTCCGCCGAGGATGCGGACAGCGAAGGACAGGAAGGTAAATTCTATTGCTGGACGAAAGCCGAACTGGAAAAAATTCTCAACGCCGAAGAAGCCACGCTTATCACCCGCCATTATGGCGTCACCGAGCACGGCAATTTCGAGGATCACAGCCACCCGGAGCCGCTGAAAAACCTCAACGTGCTGAGCATCGTGGATCCCAACCTCACCGATGCTGATAAAGCCCTGCTCGCTTCCGCCCGCAAAAAAATGGACGCCGTGCGCGCCAAACGCATTCGCCCGCATCTGGACGACAAAATCCTCTCAAGCTGGAATGGGCTAATGCTCGGCGCCGTGGCCCGCGCTTATTCGGTATTGGGTGATGCGACGTATTTGAAAATGGCCGAGGCCAACAACGCCTTCATCGTTAAAACTTTTTGGGATGCCAAAACCAAGACGATGTATCACCGCTGGCGGGATGGCGAACGCGACTCGGTGCAGTTGCTCGACGCTTACGCGTTTCAACTCGACGGCACGCTACATCTTTACGAAGCCACGCTCAAGCCCGAACACCTCACGCAAGCGATTGCTTTGGCCGACCGAATGATTGAGTTGTTTTTTGATAAAGAAAATGGCGGGTTCTATCAAAGCGCCGGAAGCCCTGACCTCATCATCCGCTCCAAGGAAGATTACGACGGCGCGATGCCCTCGGCTAATTCCGTGGCGGCATTGGCATTCCTCAAGCTGCATAAGATGACGGAGAAAAAAGTGTATCGCGACAAAGCAGAAGCAACGCTCAAATTATTCGCGCTCAATCTGGATCGCGGCGCGCGCGGGGTGCCTTACCTGATGATGGCGCTGGATTTTTATTTGCACGAGCCCTACCGCGTGGTGGTAGCCGGCGCACCCGGCGATGCTGCCACACAAAAAATCTTGCGCGCAGTGCACGGTCAATATCAACCCAACCGAATCGTGCTGGGCAATACCGGGCCAGTGGAGGAATTTGCCAAGAAACTCAAGCCCGGCACGGATGGGCCGGAAGCCTTCATTTGCTCCGGACGCGAATGCAAGCAACCCACGCACGTGGTTGCGGAGATTCAAAAATATCTCCAACCTGCGCCGCCGACTTCCATTGATCTGTTGATAGAACAGGAAAAGGCGCCGGAAAAAACCGAATCTGACTAGGTTTTTAAGGAATTCAAATTGTCCACGAACCGTTTTTGTGGTAGGTTGGTGCAAGGGAGGAAAACAGTATGGATAAAAAAACAAAATTCGGAATTACCCTTGCGGTGACTGCCTTCTTGGTGATCGGCGGGGTGGTGCTCATCTCCAAACAATCCAGCGATAAAGTTTGCGAATATTGCGGGCAAACAGTGGTAAATCTTGGGATGCACCAAATATCGTGCGAAGAAAATCCCAACGACGGCACGATGAACACAAAGGGGACCGGCAAGGTGCGCAACAACGACTGACGCGCACTATATATAGTACATCTCGGGGTTGCGCCCGCTGGCCTCGAGGATTTGTGCGAAAGTGACTTGGTCGGCCGATTCGGTGAGCGATGCGCTCGCACTCTTCCACGCCTCGCGCAGGCCCGCCGGGCAATCATCATCCGCAATGGCCGGCACATCCAAAATCGATCCCTCCGACGCGCGCCACACCATGCCGAGCGTGATTTTCTCCGGCGCTTTCGCCAGCCGATAACCACCATGTTTGCCGCGCACGCTATCCACCAAACCCGCGCCTTTCAGCTCAATGAGAATTTGCACGAGATAATTGGCGGAAGTCCCCACCGTCTCGGCAAGTTCCTCCACCTTACGCGCCGGCCCCTCGCGCGGCAACGACGCCAGCGCCAGCACGGCGCGCGCTGCGTAATCGGTTTTGACCGAAAGTTTCACAGGCCGAATTTATGATGCGCGATGCCATCCGCCAATGGAAATCTTGGCCGATGACACGTCCGCCGCTATAACTCCCCCGTGAGCGGCACACTGCGCGTCCATGAAATTTATCTCAGCCTCCAAGGCGAAAGCACTTTCGCCGGGCGGCCGTGTGTCTTCGTGCGGCTCACCGGCTGCGACCTTCGCTGCTCCTACTGCGACACCGCTTACGCCTTCACCGGCGGCGAAACAATGACGCTCGCCGCCATCCAAAACCAAATCGCCGCCCAAGCCGAAGGCTACCCCGAGCCGCCTCTCGTGGAACTCACCGGCGGCGAGCCGCTCCTGCAAAAAGAAACCCCCACGCTGATGACCGCCCTCTGCGACGCCGGCTTCACCGTGCTCCTCGAAACCAGCGGCGCGCACGACATCACCGCCATCGATCCCCGCGTCCATCGCATCGTCGACTTGAAATGCCCCAGCAGCGGCGAGCACGAAAGGAACCTCCAAAGCAATTTCACAAACCTCCGCCCCACCGACGAAGTCAAATGCGTCATCGGCACCCGCGAAGATTACGACTGGGCCAAAGCTCAACTTCAAAAAATTCATAGCCAATGCGAAGTGCTTTTTTCTTGGGTTAACCCACTCACTCCCGACCAACAAAGCGACGTTCTCAAACCCGTCCC
>JAPKDK010000222.1 GCA_028872645.1 Verrucomicrobiota bacterium | reverse complement strand
CCGATGTCGCAACTTTCGCTCCCGGTTGGCAGGTCCGCGACTGGGGCGGTCCGGCCATGAAGCCCGGGTTGCGTACGCAATGGGATGGGCGCAAGAAGGTGTTGCTTACGCACCCGCTCAGTAAGACCGTTCCCTGCGTGCTTTCGCGAAAGGTCGAGGTGCCGGTAGGAAAGAAAACCATGCTTGATTTAGAGGTGACCAATCATCCGAAAGGCAACTGGAAGCTGGTCGTCTTGGTCAACGGCAAGGAAGCGCTCAGTAAGGACATCGAGGAAACGAAGTGGCAGCAGGTTCAAGTCGATCTTAGCAAATACGGGGGTAAGACGGTCATCATCGAGCTGCAAAATCAGGCCACGGGTTGGTCCCACGAAGCTGCTTACTGGAGCCGGATTCAAATCGTTCACTAGAAGCTTGAAGCGGAGTGAAATCAGAAGCGATGGAGCGCTCCAAGGAGCAACGAACGGTCTGGAATGATTGGTTGGAAACCTCTATGATTTTTGGAAGTTGGAAGATTGATCGTTAACTTAAATATATGAGAACTTTTAAAAAAACTATTCTGGCGAGCGTTCTGATCGCCATGACGACTTCAATTTGGGCAGAGAACCTCAAGCTCAACTTTCGCTCCCAGAGTAAAGGCGGAGCCGATGCCAAGGTGAAAACAGAGCGGATAACGTGGAAGCCGGAAAAAACCGCCATTATCGTCTGCGACATGTGGGACGACCACTGGTGCAAGTCAGCTTCCCGCCGTGTCGGAGAGATGGCGCCGGCATTGAACGCCATGCTCAAAGCCGCTCGCGCCAAGGGCATCTTCATCATCCATGCGCCGAGCAGTGTGGTCGACTTCTACAAGAACACGCCACAACGCAAGCTCGCTCAAAAAGCTCCATTTGCGAAAGCCCCGATCAAGCTTTCAACTTCTCCACGTTGGGGCACTGCCTGGTGCTGGACGGATGGGAGACGCGAAGGCGTTCTTCCCATCGATGACTCCGACATGGGTTGCAGTTGCAAGGGTGAGAAGTGCGAGATTCGCGAGGCATGGAAACGCCAGAACAAACTCATCGATATGGTTAAAGGTGATGCTTTAACGGACAACGGTCAAGAGACCTACAACTTGCTCGCAGAACGGCAGATCGACAATGTCATCCTATGTGGTGTGCACCTCAATATGTGCGTCCTCGGTCGCCCTTTTGCGATCCGCCAGATGGTCAAGCTCGGTAAAAACGTGGCCCTGATGCGAGACATGACCGATACGATGTACAACCCGGAGAGACCTCCGGGTGTCGATCACTTCACTGGTACCGATTTGGTGATAGAGCATGTCGAGAAATTCTGGTGCCCGTCATTTACCAGTACGGATATTACCGGTAAGGAGTCTTTTCGCTTCAAGGAGGACAAGCGCAAGAAGTCCAGAAAGTGATGCGGCAATTTTTGGCGCAGTTAAAGAATTGGCGCAAGGACGTGAACGCGAAGATGTTACGCCTAAAGGGTGGACTGTAGTGTGAAGGCTTCTTTGCCATCTGCCTTGACGCAGTACATGGCCGGTCTCAAGGCGCACGATGTGGAGATGATCGGTGCGTCACTGGCTGAGGATGTTCAGTTTGTTACCCCAGCTAAGACGATGGATAAGCCCATGATCCTTGAATTTCTAGCCGCACTCTATCATGGGTTTCCTGATTGGAATTACGACCATGATAAACCTGAACTGCTTGAGGACGGTTCTTTTGCCGTACTCTGGCGGCAAGGCGGTACGCACACAGGCACGTTGTCTTTTCCTGACTTTGATGCCGTGGAGGCTACTGGTAAATCCGTGAGGATTCCGCCGCATCATTTCTTTTACCGCGTGGGTGAAGCTGGCCTGACTGAAATTCGTCCCGATCCCATTCCCGGAGGTGCACCCCGTGGTATTTTTGAACAGATCGGCGTGGAGTTGCCACCGGTCTAACTTTCGGGCAGGCTTTTGCCCGTGATCCGTTTCTTTTTGATTCTTTGTCTGGTTGCGTTGTCCACTCGTGCAGCTGATAAGCCCAATATCATTTTCTTCATGGCTGATGATATGGGGATGGGCGATACCAGTGCCTTTCAGGATTTTACCGGCAACGCCGATAACGTGCAGTTGCACACGCCGCAGATGGAGCGGTTGGCGCGGATGGGTGTGCGATTTACTGATGCCCATACACCATCCTCACGCTGTACGCCCACTCGTTATGGATTGCTTACGGGTCGTTACCCGTGGCGCAGCCGGATGAAATGGTGGGTACTTTTCGGTGCTCAAGGAGATCCTATGATTGAAGCGGACCGGCCAACCATCGCGACGATGTTGCGTGATTCAGGATATGGCACCGGCATGGTAGGGAAATGGCATGTGGGTCTGCGTTACCGCCAGAGTAACGGTAAGCCAGCTGCGGGTTGGCAGGATGCGGATATTAGCCAGCCTTTACACACGACTCCTCTGGATCATGGGTTTGATTTTGCGCGGTTTACATCCCGTTCTCACGGGACCTCAGGACCTGATGCGGCACACAGGAACCCGGCCAAGCGTAATAACCCAAATCAATCAGTGGGCCCCGGCCATATTCATGGGCGCGTTGCGATTGGGGCGACCAAGAATGGAAAGCAATTGGTGGCCGGTGGACCCAAGGCTTACATTTTAAAGAAGCTGGGTAGTCGCCATTCAGATCATGCACTGGAGTTTTTGAATGGCCATATTCAAGAGAAGGGAACCAAGACGCGGCCTTTCTTTTTATATTACCCTGCTAATTCCAACCATAGCCCTTACACGCCCGATGATAAAATAGGTGGTAAACCTGTGGCTGGTGCAGCCCGTACCAAAAGCGGGGCACCTATGGATGCACGGCATGATTACATTTATGAAAATGACGTGGCTTTGGGGCGATTGATTGACTGGCTGGAAGCAACACCCGATCCAAGATGGCCAAAGAGAAAACTGATTGAAAACACACTGGTGATTTTTACCAGCGATAATGGTGCCGAAAAAAACAGTGATATTGCCACTGGTCCCTTTCGCAGTAACAAGGGTAGTTGTTATGAGGGAGGACATCGGGTGCCTTTCATCGCTTCTTGGCCGGCGGGTCGGGTTGGGGATGGCAAAGCTTTAACTCCCGGTAAAACAAATAGTTCGGTGATCGGGTTAACCGATATGTACGCTACTTTTGCTGAGGTCGTTGGCACCAAGTTACCGAATCTAGCTGCGGGCGAGAAAGGGGCTGAAGACAGTGTAAGCGTATTCGAAGCCATGCGAAGTGATGTTGAACTGGAGGACCGCCCGCCCTTATTTTTTAATGACCATAAGGAAGCCAAGGCCGATCCGGCTGCTGTTGCCATGCGTTTAGGAATGTGGAAAATATTCTTTGATGCGAGCCTGTTACGCGAAGGTAAAACCAAGGCGGTTGAATTATACAATTTATCATCCGATTCAAAGGAAGAGAAAAACCTGATTAATAATTCAGACTCTCAAGCCATTATTCGTTTACTTACTCTTGAGGCATTGAATTACCGGCGGACTGCTACGCGATTGGTTAAACAGGCTAAAAGCCAGCGGTTTGTATTTGATTGGCGTTCGACTCCAGAAGAGAAAAATAAGTTGGCAGGAGAGTTTGATGCCAAACTTGCAAGTGGGCACAGCGTTAAGAGGGAGAAGCCCAGCCTGATTAAAGCTGGAGTGGTTGACTTGGAGATGACTGTTAAGGGTGAAAAGGCCAAAAGGTTCTCTTCGAATTCCCGAGGCCTTGGGTTGGTAGGCGGAAATTTTGACCAAGTGGATGATGGGGAAGCTCTACACATCAAGTTTAACCGAGATGTGATCGTCGAATCAGTGGCGATTGTGGCTGGGAAAGGCGTATGCGGTGGATTCTACCAAATGGGTACTGGAGCTCCCTTGGCAATCTATTGTGTGGACGCAGATAATGACGCGAAAACGCAAGAAGGCATCATCAGCGATCTTGGTGTACTTCGAGCCGGCCAAATTTTAAAGTTGGCCAGTAGCCCGCACTATGGTGTGGAGGCAGCCGGCCAATGGCGATTGGGAGCCATCTCAGTACGGATTTTAAAATGATAAGATTAATGCGATTAAAAACTTTTGTTCCTTTCCTTTTTCTTTCGTGGTTCGTCCACGCTGAAAAACCTAATGTGCTCTTGATACTAGTCGATGATTTGAAGCCGGCTATGGGTTGCTATGGAGACAAGCATGCGATTACCCCGGCCATGGATGCTTTGGCGAAGCGCGGGATGCGTTTTGATTTGGCCTATTGCAATCAGGCGGTGTGTGCGCCCTCACGCTTTACGTTGATGTTGGGTTCGCACTCCACCTCCACGGGCCTCTATGGACTGGGAAGCCAGTTGCGTCAGGTTTTACCCAATGCGGTGACCATGCCGCAGTATTTTGCGAAGCACGGTTACCGTACTGAATCGTTGGGTAAGGTGTTTCATATCGGCCATGGTAATCTCGGTGATCCCAAGTCCTTCAGTATCCCTCATTTTTATGACAAGGTAATTGAGTATCTTGATCCTGAGAGTACTGATGGCGGCAAACTCACCCGTGAGGAGGCTCTCTTCACCAATCAGAAGCTTGGGAGCATTCGTTCGTTGCCGCGGGGCGCGGCGTTTGAGGCTCCGGTGGCAAAAGATGATGATTATGCTGATGGCCGCGTGGCAACTGAAACTATTGGTCGGTTGCAGGCTGCCAAGGCGCGGCGTGAAAAGGATGGCACCCCCTTCTTTATTACTGCCGGTTTCGTGCGTCCGCATCTACCGTTTTCAGCGCCAAAAAAATACTGGGACATGTTTGATCCAGCCAAGTTGCCCATGCCCAAGATTAAGACTTTTCCCAAGGACGCGCCACCGGTGGCCTTGAAAAGCGCGGGTGAAATCTCTGCCTACAAACCGGTGCCAGTCAATGGACAGGTAGATGAGGCACTTACACGTGAACTCATCCATGGATATTATGCGAGTACAGCCTATGTGGATGTACAGATTGG
>JAPKDK010000221.1 GCA_028872645.1 Verrucomicrobiota bacterium | reverse complement strand
CAGTGGAACGGTTGAAGGAATCGGTCTCAACGCCGAACCGTTGCAACATGGAGGCAAACAAGTTTGCGGCGGGAACCTGGCCGGGCTCGAACCGTAGGTGTTGCCCATGATTGAAGCCTCCACCCGCCAGCAACAACGGTAGGTTTTTGTTGCTGTGCGAACTGGCATTGCCCATTCCACTGCCGAGCAGCGCCATGGTGTTGTCCAGGAGTGTACGACCGTTTGGTTCACGCACAGCCGCCATCTTATCGAGGAAGCGCCCAAATTGTTTCGTGTGAGAACGCTCTATAATTGACAATTCTTTGATGTAACTAGCCACTTTGCCGTGGTGTGTCAGTTGGTGGTAACTGCGCGTCACGGGAAAGCCACCGGTGTTCGGCCCCAGATCGGAAAACTCCATGGTGATCACTCGCGTGGAATCTGTTTGCAAAGCCAATACGGCTAAATCGTAGTAAAGTGGCACGCGGTCGACAAAATTCATTTCATCCGCTTGAGCGGGCAACTCATAGCTCACTTTCGGCTTAGGTCGGTCGAGCCAGGCCGCCGACTGGATGAGGCGTTTTTCCAGGGAACGAATAGAAGTAAAATACTGGTCCAACTTCTCACGATCCTCCACGCCGACGCGTTTTTGCAGCAACTTCGCATCCGACTGGACCAAATCGAGAATGCTTGCCTGCTGGCGATGCGCTCGTTCCAGCACGCTAAACTGTCGCTGCCCGGTTGCCTCAAAGAGCATGGAGAAAAGAAGGCGCAGGTCACGTATGGGCGGAATGGCCACGCCAGCGGCATTCCAGGAAAGGATGCTTCCGCCTTTACTGCCGGCAGTCATCTGCATGGAAGGGTAACGCGTGGCCGCATCGGCATGGGCAGCGGCCTTCTGATCTAGCGTTATATTTTTCTCGCGAAAGCCGCGTGAGTTCTTGGAGAGAATGCCCGACAAAAACGCATGCACACCGCCATGCCCGCCCACGCCTTCAGTGCCATGGTCCAGCCCGGAAAAAATTGTGAAGTTTTTTCGGTGTTGTTCCAGTTGCTGAATCAACTCGGGTGCCTTGTAGTTGAGCCCAGTTTTCTCCGGGAAAAACAGCTTGGGAACGAACCCGAAATTTGTCCCCACACATACCATGCGCGTTGGCACCAACGCTTCTTTTGGCCCCTTTGCCATAAGGTTCAGGTGCGGCAGGGCTACCAGTGCACCACCTGCGCCGCGAAGAAAAGCGCGTCGGTTAAGTTCGTTAGGATTCATACGATCAATTCATTGATGACCTTCCCTCCAAATTGGCTGAGTTGTTTGTAACGGCCGGCG
Source organism: Verrucomicrobiota bacterium (assembly GCA_028872645.1). Classification (GTDB taxonomy): domain Bacteria; phylum Verrucomicrobiota; class Verrucomicrobiia; order Limisphaerales; family UBA1100; genus JACNJL01. The sequence continues at coordinate 3,807 of JAPKDK010000221.1, read as the reverse complement.
TGGAAGTAGGTGAGCTTGTTGTCGTCGAGGCCAAGGAGATGGAGGAGAGTGACGTGAAGGTCACGGATGGGATGAGCGACTTCAGCAGCCTTGGCGCCTATTTCGTCTGTGGCACCGACGATGGCACCGCGTTTCACTCCGCCTCCGGCCATGAGCATCGTCATGGCATCGATGTTGTGCCCTCGGCCTAAGGCGTAGACGCCTCCGCGACGGGTATTGTCCGGAGTACGGCCAAATTCGCCGGTCCACACGACCAACGTGTCCTCAAGCATCCCCCTTTCTTTGAGGTCCTTGATAAGTGCGGTCATCGGTTTGTCCACACTCTTGATCCGAGAAGAATGGCCGCGTTCCAGATAATCGTGGCTATCCCAGCCGCCGGAAAAAATCTGCACGAAGCGCACGCCTTTCTCGACGAGGCGCCGGGCCATCAAACATTGGCGGCCGAACCCTGCTGTCTCCTTTTGATTTATGCCGTAGGCTTCGCGGATGTGATCAGGTTCGCTCTTGAGATCGATGACGCCAGGCACTTCCATCTGCATGCGATAAGCCAGTTCGTAGCTCTCCATGCGCGCGGCAAGGTCGGCGTGTTCTGGATGCTTTTTGGCGTGGCGTTGATTGAGAAACGCCAGCTCATCAAGTGCCTTGCGTTGGTGATCGCGGGTTTTGTGTTTAGGCGCGTGCAGATCAAGAATCGGGGAACCGCTCGGACGTAGCCGCGTGCCTTGATAATGTGCAGGCAAAAATCCGTTGCTCCAATTGCGTGAACCGCCCTGCGGCATAGCCAGCTCGGTCATCACCACGTAGCCGGGCAGGTTTTGATTCTCTGTGCCGAGCCCGTAATTGATCCACGAACCCAAGGCCGGATCGCCCCCCAGCCGACTGCCGGTATTCATATGGAAAAGCGCCTCGGGATGGTTCAGTGACTCGGCCTGACATCCACGGTAGTTGCAAAGTTCATCGGCAACCTCCGGCAAATGCACCCACTGATCGCTCATATCTAACCCCGACTGGCCAACCTTGCGCGACTTGAATGGGCTGCCGACATAAAAACGAAACCCATTCGCCAAACCGGCCGTACGCTTTGATTGCGTCTTGTGCTTCGCATTTAGCACTGGCTTCGGATCAAACGTATCTATCTGGCTCGGTCCACCCTCCATGAAGAGCATGATCACCGCTTTTGCCTTGGGCGCGTGCATCGGCTTCTTGGGTGACAATGGCCCGGCGGCTTCTTTGGCCAACAGGTCGGTCATAGCTAACGCCCCCAATGATGAACCGAGCCCGTAAAGGAAATCACGGCGATGCAAGGAGGCTATGTTCAGTGAGAGGGGCGCGTTCATTTCAGTAAACGTAAATGAATTCGTTGGAGTTGAAAAGCAACAGGCACAAGTCAGCCAGTGCGCGGGTGTTCGCGTTCACATCAGCGGGTTTTTTGTCCGGCACATAGTTTTCAAAAACGGATAAAATTTCCTCGTATTCAAAAGGTTGACCGGTGAATTCCTCAACGAGCGAGCGCGTGATACGGGTGGGGTATTTTTCAGGCTCGGGCTGATGTTTCGCGTGGTAGGCGCGCATCTTAAGAACATACTGCTTGAGGTGCTCCCACTCCACCTTGTCCGGTACTCGCCCAAAGGCCAGCTGCACAGCGCGTTTTACCTGCAGATGCAAAGTGTCCTTCTCTTTCTCCACGCGCAGGGCCAAGGCAATGGAGCGGTCGCTCATCACGTTGCTGTTCAAGAGCGTGAAGGCCTGCGGCGTGACGGCAGCCGCATCGCGTTCCTCGCAGGAGCCGTTGGGATTGGGCTGATTAAACAACTCAAGGAAGGGATTGGCTTGGCCGCGAACGCGATAGGCGTAAATTGTACGACGATTGCGCTCGGTCGGCGTTCGCGAAGGCTGATACGCCGGCGCGATAGAGAATTGGATCATACGTGGCTGGAGCGCGACCTCCATGTTGATCTCCGGCATTACGGGCAGGCCGCCGGTGGCAGGATTCAATTCACCAGTGACCCTCAACAGGCTATCGCGCAACTCCTCGGCGGTGAGGCGACGCGGTGAATGGAAGGCAAAAAGGTCATTGTCTGAATCCACGGTTTGTAGTTTCTTCAATTGCAGATGGCGACCGGATTGCCGATAGGTTTGCGAGAGCATGATCATTTGGTGCAGCCGTTTGAACTTCCAGCCGTGTTCTACGAAATCCGCCGCCAGCCAGTCGAGCAATTCTGGATGCGTCGGCTTGGCGCCCTTGGCTCCGAAATTGTTCGGGTTGCCGGCAATGGGTTTTCCAAAATGATGCTGCCACACTCGGTTTACGATGGAGCGCGCAGTGAGCGGGTTTTTCGGATGTGCAATCCATTTTGCCAGAGCCAACCGGCGGCCCTGCAGTTTGTCGGAAATCACATACGGATCGTCACCCGCGGAGGACACCGGAATGCGAGTGGCACTCAACACACCCGGGCCCACTTTCTGGCCCGGCGCCTGCAACGAGCCCCCCATGTAAATGTGGCTATCCGGCTGCCAGTTGCGATTGACCATGGCCTTTTGGCGTAATTTCCGGGCATTCAAAAAACTCGGATCCGGTCCGTTGTAAACGCCCTGTACCATCGGCTGAAAACGCTCCATCCGGCGCTCCCAAATTCGGGAATCCTGCTCGCGCACTTTCAGACGACCTTGCTCCATTTGATCAAGCCCCACATGGCGTGGTGGCTTCTTTTCATCCGCCAAACTCTTTCGTTTCTCAAGCGAGACAAATTCCAACCCGGCGTTCTTAAACCACTCTTTAGCAGCCGCTTCGCGCTTATCGGTCAGTTCCTTCGTTTTCTCTCTCGCAAAATCCAAGAGGCCTTGCACGTGTTTTTTTTGCTCGGTAAATCGACCTCGGTTTTCCTTCTTCAAGAACGGCACGGGCCGTTCAGCCATCTGCGTGCCAGCGAAGGACGCGTACATGCGGTAATAGTCGCGCGTGGGCAAGGGATCGAACTTGTGATCGTGACATTTCAAACACCGCATCGTGGTGCTGAGAAAGGTCTGGCCAACGGAGTTTACGACATCATCGAGAAAAATCTGCCGCGCTTCGGGCACCTTCACCATTGCTGGATCCCACGGCCCCATACGCAGGAAACTGGTGGCCACGAGTAGCGCTGAATCACGCTTTCCTTCCGGCTGTTGCTCCCACAACTCATCACCTGCGATTTGCTCGATAACAAATTCATTGTACGGCTTGTCCTCATTGAAGGTGCGTATGACATAATCACGATAGCGCCAAGCATTGGAGCGTTCGTAGTCATTCGAATAACCCCCCGTGTCGGCATAGCGCGCGACATCCAGCCAGTGCTGGCCCCAGCGTTCGCCGTAATGCGAGCTGTCCAAGAGCTTGTCGATGAGCCCCCTCCATGCCTTGTCCGGATCCTCGTCCCAGGCGAGCCGGAATTGATAAATCTCAAACGGCGTGGGCGGCAGGCCTGTGAGATCGTAGTAGGCACGCTTCACCAACGTGCGGAAATCCGCCTGCTGTGCCGGGGTAAACCCCGCCGCCTTGAGCTTGCGGCCGATAAAAGCATCCACGGGATTGGTCGCGCCTTTCGGGATCGTCGGTTTTTTCACCGGCTGAAACGCCCATAGGTTCTCATCCTTGTAGCGGCGATAGGTCCATTCATCGGAGAGCCCGCCGCTGGTCTTCACGAGCACTCCCTCATCTGTGCGCACCTTTGCCCGTTCCTTGGCAAGGTGCTTCGCCTGCGCTTCCATGCTTGGCCAAGGCGCGCCCAGCGTAACCCAGCGCTTAATGACATCAACCTGCGAAGAGGTCAG
>JAPKDK010000018.1 GCA_028872645.1 Verrucomicrobiota bacterium | reverse complement strand
CTCGCCACCCTTGTGCTTAACTTGTTTCAGCGGTTTTTGGATGAACAAACTCTTCACCGGATTCTCCATATCAACGCGAATATCGTCCTTCGTGTCATTGGTGATCGCCGTGTGATCCTTTTCAAAATCATAACCGAAGAGCGAAAGCTGAAACCCACCGCGCCCCTGAAACGATCCGTGGCACTCGCGGCCACTACATCCGAGCTTGCTCGCCAACGGCACCACGTGCCGACGGAAACTGGGATCCTCCGCGTCTTCAATTCCGCCGCCAAAGCGCTGCTCTGCCGTCGGCAGTTTTTCCTTCGCCATTGCGGGCAAACATACCGCCGCGAGGGCCATCGTGAGAATGAGGTTCCGAATTATCATCGTGTAGGGAGAACTGACGGCGCAGCGGCCGTAGTATTCATTGGTTGACATGGATATCCTGCAAGAATTATGACAAAATCACGAGCCAAATCGTCGACCGAATACCACTAAAAAAGTGTTGTTTATGAGGCTTTGAACAGGCGATCAGTCCAGAATTTCCCACAAAGCCACACAAAAACCGACCAAAGCAAAAATTGCAATCGTTACCATGACCTTATCAAACGAGTTAGCCTTGTTGGGGTTCCCCATGCAACCTTAGACGGGAAACGCATTCATCGTGCCACTCCAAAAATCACGCATTTCGAGTAAAAGTGCGAATTCTGTCGGTTTTCCAGAAAATCCTGCGACATTTCTGACTTTTTCTTGTTACTGGCACTGCATTTGCTACGTCAATACCACCGTGAAACCCGTGTACTTTATAAAGCCGTTTGGCTTGGCTCTGGGATGTCTCTGCATTTTCAGCAGCTGCAAATATTTGCCTTGGCATAAACCGGCAGAGCCATCGATCGAACCCGCTCTCGAAACGCTCACCGTACCCCCTGCGCCGGTCGAACCGACTCCCGCCAAGGTGACGCCGTCTTCGGAGGTCACTCCGCTGATACCGTCAGTGAGTGCTAACCTGAAAATTCCCCAAGCCTCTCCCGTGGCGCCAGGCGATCTCGCTCCGGTGGTGCCGCATCGCCCCATCCCGCCCGTAGTCCCCGCGCTTCTGGAACAACCGTTCAATCCAAACACCCCGACCGCCACACCCTTGCTGGCCGGAAGTGTTGAGCGAAGCCAGGCCGATCTCCTTTTCTATCAGGTGGGTGATCCCAAGCCCTTTACCGGCAGCACCACTTTGTTGCATGAAAACGGCGCGCGCAAATTTGACGGGGCGTTCAAGGACGGCCGCCGCGAAGGCGAAGGCATGGAATGGTATCTCAACGGCAAGCTGCGCTATGAAGGCATGTTCAAGGGCGACCGCTTGCATGAAGGCCTTGCCTTTTGGTATTACGTGGATTCCGGCGCGCTGAAGATGCGGGCCGATTATGTGAAAGGCCGACTCGTGCGCGGCCAACACTGGGATCGCAACGGGGATTTATTCCGGTAGCAAAAACTATTTACCCGGCACAACGGGCGGATCCAAATCCAGATCCTCCCCGCTGAAGTATCGATTGCTCGCACCGGCGTTCACAAACTTTCCGGAGGCATCGGTCACGTATCCCAGCTCTCTGGGAAACTTCGCCACCACCGCGCCATCCAAAAACCCCACAATCGCGCGGCCATTGTAGCAGGCATCCACCGCCGTGCGCGGACTGCCGGCATCGCCGCTGCCGATGTCACTGCGGGCGGCCAAACGCGGGGGGTCGAGCGTCCAGCCGTGGTTGCCCATGTTGCTATATTTATTGCCGCTATTTTCATATGAGGTGCGGTCCTTTTCCGAAAAGCCCGCCGCCGTGCCGAGGCACGTCGCGCCAAGTACGGTGCTGGTAAAGTTGACAATGGAAGCACGGTACACCGGGAAGTTGTGAAACTGTCCATTGCTCTTGCGGCCGTTGCCGAGGAACTGATGATTGTAGCCGAAGGCGTAATTCCGCTCGTCCTTCCAAGTGGGGCGCAGCGGGTTGAGGTACACGGGGTTGTCGTAATCCTGCCGGTCACTGGTGGTCAGCGGCTTCTTAAATGCATTCGCGCCCACGTGCATTCCCATATAGGCCACCCAGCGCGGGCGATATTTCAGGCCATTTCCCACCTCGTACCAATTCTTCGGATTGCTCTTCCCTCCCGATTCTTTGGCAAAGCGCCCCGGCAGCATCAGGTCATCGTTCTCATCGGCAAACATATGCCAGCCGTGCGAAAGATTGCGGAAATTACTAATGCAAATAGCAGCCTTGCCCTTGGTTTTGGCCTTGGCCAGCACGGGCAATAGCATCGCGGCGAGAATGCCGATAATGGCAATCACCACCAACAACTCAATCAACGTAAAACCCCGCGCGCGGGTTTTTCCATTTTCAAAGAGTCTCACGACCGCCGACCGTGTCACGGGTTGTTCACAAACCGCAAGCGCTAATGGACAGCACGGGCCAATAGGCGTAAAATATCGCGATGAACTTGTTTCGCATCATGGCCCTGCTCGCCGCCTTGTTGTTGGTGCCGGGGTGTGGACGCAAGCCGACACATCCTCCGACGGCCAAAAAACCCAAGCCGACCGCGGCCCGACTTTCGGCTGATGAAAAAGCGCTGCAGCAGCTCGGGCAACAAGTATTTGCCGCGTTTGTGAAAGGCGATGCCGCAAAATTCCAAGCCCTTACCGTGGCGGACCTCCCCGCGGCCGAACTGGAAGTCGCCCTGCGCAAGGTCCGCAAAAATGAAGCGCACCAATACATTTCCCGGCTCGAAGCCATTCCGGTGGATCAACGCAACGCGCTGCAGCTCGACACTTTGCGCCTGTCCAAAGTATTTGTGGCCAGCCCCAAGGCCGCCTTTGCCGATGAATGGCCCAACCTGCAAACCCTCATCCGCGCGCTGGGAGATACACAGTTAAAGTTTTTTAATAACCAAACCACCACCAACGCGCCACTGGATTGGGCCGAGGCGGGGAAACCGTCGCTGGTGATTTCCATTAACCCGCAAACCGATATCATCCTGCCCGAGGCGCGTGTGAACATTGTGTTCAGCGCGGACGGCAAGAGCTATCGCCTGCAACTCTCCAACTGCGCCAAATTGCCCGGGCATGACTGGCGTGTGGCGGAGGAATTGCGGCTCATCGACCTCACCGCCGAGGCCGCCGCCGAAAAAGATTGGGGTACTGACCTCCCCGCCGCCCTCAAACAAGCCAAGGCCGAAGGCAAGCGCGTGCTCATCGGGTTTACCGGATCGGACTGGAACCCCTCCTGCATCGCGCTGCACGATCACGTACTCACGCAGCCGGTGTTTCGCGATTGGGCCGCCCAAAAACTGGCGCTCGTGCGCGCGGATTTTCCACGCCACACCTCGCCCCCCAAGACGCAGGCCGATGCCAATAAATTGCTCCTGCGAAAATACGCCGTGGTGGGATTCCCCACGTTACTGTTGCTCGATGCCGGAGGCAAGGAACTGCACCGCATTGAAGGCTACGAAAACGAAGACGTGCTCGTGTGGGTGGGTGCGTTGAAAAAGAAACTCAATCCTGAAAATGAATAAGATTAATTATTTTTCCACCGTGTTGTGCGCCGCGCTGTTGTGGGCGGTGGCCTGTGGCGACTCTCATTCTGCCAAACCGAATCCGCCCGAATTTGGCCAGGCCAAGCCGCCGAAGCCTGTCGCGCAGGTGAATCCGTTCGAATCGCCCGAGACTCTGGCGCAGATGTTTCACAAATCGCTCTCCGCCAATGACGCCATTCAAATGATGCACCTCTCCATGCTCGGTGCGCCGACTAATTCATGGATGGAGTTCACCGGTAAAATGTATCAGCACTCCAACAAGTTAATGGCACAAAACCTCGCCGATCTGGAAGCTGCCAATCCGCGCGACCAACGCACTGAAGCCGAGCAAGCGCGCATTTTCAATCTCATGGCGCAACGCCGCCAAATGGATCTCGCGTTCACCAACAGCCTCCAGCGCCTGTCCGTTGAGCTGCCCAATATGCGCGAGACATTTCTGCAACGCGGATTTCTCGATATAGTGCTCCAGTTCAAGGCCGCCGGACTGGATCCTGCGCAGCTCACCCTATCGCGCATCGACACCTCCCAACTCACCGACTCCTATCAGGGCATCGCCATGCGCGGTGGGCCGATGACCCTTTGGTTTGCCCAAGACAAGACGCCGTTGGATATCACCCTCACCCTCGTCGTGGCCAAGGTGCCGCATCACGGCTGGGTGTTCGTGCAGGATCCCAAGCTGAATGTGCCCGCCGTGCAAGGCCCTGCGGAGCCGCCGCCGGGCAAATAACCTCGCCCCACAGCCACGCGCGCGGTATAGCCTTCGCCCGTGAGTGACAGCCCCGCCAACTGGACGCCCGCCTCGTGGCGCGCCCGGCCCATTCAGCAGCAACCACTGTGGCCCGATGACGGCGCATTGCAAACCGCGCTGGACGAAGTGCGCGCGTTGCCGCCGTTGGTGAACCACGGCGAAGTGGATGCCCTCCGCGCCCACCTCGCCGAGGCCGCACGCGGCAAAGCCTTTCTGCTGCAAGGCGGCGATTGCGCCGAGCGTTTTGCCGACTGCACCAAAACCGCCATCGAGGCGAAGTTGAAAATTCTTTTGCAAATGTCCCTCGTGCTCACGTGGGGCGCGCGCATCCCCGTCATCCGCGTGGGCCGTATGGCGGGGCAATTTGCCAAACCGCGCAGCAACGATACGGAGACCATCGACGGCACGGAAATGCCAAACTACCGCGGCGACAACGTGAACGCGATCACTCCCAACCTCGCCGCGCGCCAGCCCGATCCGCAGCGGCTCGTAAAGGCCTACCATCTTTCCGCCGCCACGCTGAATTACGCGCGCGCGCTGGTCGATGGCGGCTTTGCCGATTTACATCATCCGCAACATTGGGACCTCGGCTTTGTGCGCAGCCAATCGCATCGCGCCGAATACGAGGACATGGTCGAACGCATTCGCGATGCCATTGATTTTCTGGAATCCACCGGCGTGCGCGGCACCGGCGTGCTGCGAACGATCGAGTTGTTTTCGTCGCACGAAGGGTTGCTGCTCGATTACGAGGAAGCACTCACGGAGAAAGTAGGTGACCGTTATTACAACCTCGGCGCGCATTTTCTTTGGATTGGCGATCGCACGCGCAACCTCGGCGACGCGCATCTCGAATACTTTCGCGGCATCGAAAATCCCATCGGCATCAAAGTCGGCAAACAAATGCAGCCAAACGAGTTGGTGGAAATCATCAACGAACTAGAACCCGCCAACCGTCCCGGCCGCATCACGCTCATCTCGCGCATTGGCGCGGCGGATGTGCGCGAAGCCCTGCCACCACTCATCGCCGCCGTGCGCGAGGCCGGCCAAAATGTCGCGTGGTCGTGCGATCCAATGCACGGCAACACCACTACCACTGACAGCGGCCTAAAAACTCGCGACTACGATTGCATTCTCGCAGAGCTCGAAGCCGCCTTTGAACTCCACGCCGCCGAGGGCGGCCAACTCGCCGGCGTGCATTTCGAACTCACCGGCGAGGACGTCACCGAATGCACCGGCGGCCCCCAGGAACTTTCCGAAGCCGATCTCTCGCGCAGTTATGAAACCTACTGCGATCCCCGCCTCAACTACGCCCAAAGCCTCGAACTCGCCCTCCGTATCGCGCAGCGTTTGCAATCCCGCCGCAAGAACGGCGATGCTTAGCCCATGAAACGCACCGCCCTCATCGGCACCATCGTGCTCAGCTTTCTCGCCTGCCTTTGGCTTCTGCTCGCGTGGCTCAGTGAAACGGAAAGTAATTATAAACCCGCCGACACCAACAGCACCGCCCCCAATGCCGTGCCGACTGCAGTTTATCAGCCGCACAGTTTCACTGCCGGCGAAGTCGCCATTTACAAAATAAAACTCACCGGCATCACCCTCGGCAAATGCACCTTCCGCGCGGAATTGCTGGATGACAATGGCACCGCCCAATGGCGCTTCACATTGAAAGGCGGCGCGGCCGGTGGATTGGTGAGCTACGACGCCACCTCACTGGTGAACTCAACTTTTAATCACTCCATTTCATATCACACCGTGCAGAAAGACGCCGCCTCGCGCGTGGTGGATTTGGAATTTGATGAGAAAAACTTAAAAGTAAAACGCCGCCTCAATGGCAACTCTGATGGCGAAGCGGATACGAAGCCCAACACGCTCGATCCCATTAGCGTTATCTTTAAATTCCGCGAGCTGGATCTCACTCAAACCGGCTCCGTAGCCAGTCACGTGAGCGATGGCAAAGGCACCTTTCCCGTGAAAGTGAATGTGATCGGCCCCCAGAAAATCAAAATCGGCGATCGCGAATTCAACGCCATCCTCGTCGAGCCGGACCTCGGAAACCTGCGTGGCGTCTTCAACAAAAACCCCGAAGCGAAGCTGCAAATTTGGCTCAGCGCCGACGCCCACCGAGTCCCCCTCCGCATCCGCACCAAAATCGGCCGAGGCAATTTCATCACCGAATTAGAAGATTACCAACGGCCCGATTCGAACTGAACCGCCAATTGACGGTTCGGAAAATCATCGCCCCATCAAACCACCGAGGCCGCCGGTGCCCATTTTGGCTAGCATCTTTTGCATCTTGCCCATCTTTTTCATCATCTGCTGCATCTCGAAAAATTTGTTGAGCACTCCGTTCAGTTCGGAAACTTTTACGCCCGTGCCGGTGGCGATGCGTTTGCGGCGGCTGGCGTTGAGGATGTTTGGGTTGCGCCGTTCCTGAATCGTCATCGCGCAAATCAAGGCCTCCATCCGGCTCATATCTTTTTGGCCCTTGTCGAGGTCCGCGCCCTTGAGCGCTTGATCGCCACCGGGCAGCATCCCCACGATATTTTCCAGCGGCCCCATCTTTTTCATCGCGCGCATTTGCTCCAGAAAATCTTCGAGCGTGAAATTGCCTTTGCGCATTTTTTCTTCCATACGCTTGGCTTCATCTTCGTCAATCGCCTCGGCGGCTTTTTCCACGAGGCTGACCACATCGCCCATACCGAGAATGCGGCCGGCCATTCGTTCGGGATGGAACGCCTCAAATTCATCAAGCTTCTCGCCGAGTCCCACAAATTTAATGGGACGGCCGGTGACAGTTTTCATCGATAACGCCGCGCCGCCGCGGGCGTCACCATCGAGCTTGGTGAGGATGGAACCGGTGATGCCCAGAGCCTCATCAAAATGTGTGGCCACGCTCACCGCTTCCTGTCCGGTGGCGGCATCGAGCACCAGTAAAATTTCCTGCGGCTTGATGATGGCTTTGAGGTCGACCAATTCCTGCACCAAATTTTCATCAATCTGCAAACGACCCGCCGTATCAAAAATCAAAACATTGCACGCCTGCGCCCGCGCCGCCTCCAACGCGGCCTTCGCGATTTTGCCCACATCCTTCTCACCCTTGAGCGCCACCACCGGCACGCCCACCTGTTGGGCGAGCGTTTCGAGCTGCTCCATTGCCGCGGGCCGATACACATCCGCCGCCACGAGCATCGGCTGGCGGCCTTGTTTTTTGAGAAGCTTGGCAAGCTTGCCGCTGGAAGTTGTCTTGCCCGCGCCGTGCAGGCCCACCATCATTAGACAGCTCGGGTTGCCGCCGGTTTCGAGTTGGGCGTTCGTGTCGCCGAGCAGCGTGACCAGCTCGTCGTGGATGATTTTCACCATCTGCTGCCCTGGTTGCACACTGGCAAGCACCTCCTCCCCGAGTGATTTCCCCTTCACGCGGGCAATAAATCCCTTGGCAACCTTGAAATTGACATCCGCCTCCAGCAACGCCAGTCGCACTTCGCGCAAGGATTCGGTGACATTCTCCTCCGAGATTTTGCCTAACCCGCGCAGGTTTTTGAACGCGCCCTGTAATTTGCCGCCGAGAGTATCGAACATCGACGCGCAACTTAGGCCGAGCGCCAGATGAAGGCAAGCGCAGCGGTGGCGAGGATTTGGGGTTGTCACGCCCAAAACTTTCCACTAGGTTTCTTGCCCCTTGAGTGGGAGGATACCGAAGCGGTCAAACGGGGCAGACTGTAAATCTGCTGGCTATGCCTTCACAGGTTCGAATCCTGTTCCTCCCACCATTTTTCTTTTTGCTCTCCAATCACCATTTGAAAGGGTGATTGGAGAGACCGCATTTTTATGTCCAACGACGAACAGGAAAAAAAAGCGCCGCCGGATCCGCTGGTTGTTGCGGTGGCGGAGCATGATGGGAATCTCGGGATGGGCGTGCGGGCGATTGCTCGGCGGATTGATACGAATGATGACGCCGAAACCACGCTGCTGTTTATCCGTTACAACGTGCGCGTGGGCGATGAGGGGTTTGGGTTGCTCGGGCAGCTGGAGCATTTGGAGGTGCTCGATGCCACGGCTTGCGCGCTCACCAACAAAGGCCTCAAACCGCTCAGCGAACTCTCGCACCTGCGGGAGTTGATCCTCGATATCACCGAGGTGGGCGATGACGGTCTCGCGCATCTTTCGAAAATGGAATATCTTAACCGGCTTTCGCTCTCCGCCACGCGCGTGACGGATGTCGGCCTGCAACATCTCAGCGATATGCACAACCTGCAGTCGCTCAATCTTTCCAACACCAGCGTGTCCCATCGCGGCCTGCGGCACCTGAAAAATCTCTACAACCTCACGCACCTCGACCTCGAGGAAAATAACATCCGCGACGACGGCGTGGAGCATCTCGGCAAACTGGTGAACCTCGAAAGCCTCACGCTGAATTACAACCACATCTCCGACGAAGGCGCCAAGTGGCTCAAAGGCTACGACTTCCTGAAGTTCTTAAATATTAAAGGCAATTTCATCACCGACCGAATGGTAGCCGAACTCATCGAGTCAATGCCCCAGGCCACCATTAATCACTGAGGCGGTTGCCCCACTTCATTTTTCTGCGTGAGCCGTCCGCGGCCCGCGTTTCATATGGACCATCACAAGGCTGATGTCCGAAGGCGAAATGCCGGAAATTCGTGACGCTTGACCAAGCGTGGCGGGTTGATGGTCAATGAGCTTTTGACGCGCCTCATTGCGGAGACCCACGATGCCGGCGTAGTCCAGCCAAGCCGGAATCTGCTTGTCCTCCATCGTGCGGAAGCGCGCAACCTCAGCTTCCTGCCGCTTCACGTAGCCGGCATATTTCACCGTGACCTCCACTTGCCGCTGCACCTCTTCCGACAGCGATTCATTCCGCTGCGACAGGTTTTCATAATTCACCTCATTCCGCCGCAACACCTGCGCCAATGAAGTTGACCCTTCAAAAGTTTTCTCCAATCGCTCAATCTCTTTTTCCACCGCAATTTTTTTCTTGCAACAAACAGCAAATAATCGGTCACAAAGGACACCTTTATCGTTACCGATTTCTGAAAGACGCATATCTGCGTTATCTTGGCGCAGTAGTAATCGATACTCCGCACGGCTAGTAAACATCCGATATGGCTCGAGCGTGCCTTTGGTGATGAGGTCATCAATGAGCACGCCGATGTACGCTTGATCGCGCCGCAACACCAACGGCTCCTTTCCCAGAACGCGCTGCGCTGCATTGATACCCGCCATCAACCCTTGGGCGCCGGCCTCTTCGTATCCAGAAGTGCCATTGATTTGCCCAGCCAAAAATAGATTGCGGCACGGCTTGGATTCTAGGGAAGGGTGCAGCTGACGCGGCGATGCGAAATCATACTCCACCGCATACGCCGGCCGAAGGATTTCGGCATTCTCACAGCCTTTGATTGTGCGAACCATTTCGATCTGCACCTCAAAGGGCAAACAGGTGGAGAAGCCATTTACATAAATTTCATCCGTGGCAATGCCCTCCGGCTCCAGAAAAATCTGGTGGCTCTCCTTGTCCTCAAACCGCACAATTTTGTCCTCAATCGACGGGCAATAACGCGGCCCGACGCCGTCGATCACGCCCGAATACATCGGCGATTTATGCAGGTTTTCCCTAATAATTGAGGCTGTTTTGGAACTAGTCCACGTAATCCAGCATTTTAACTGTCCCCCGATTTGATCCAAAATGGACCCCTTCGGATACGAGTTTTTAGACTGTTCCACGTGGAACATTTCATCTTTATCAATATCCTTCCAAAATGAAAAATACGGCACCGGCTCGTCGCCAGGCTGTTCCTCGAGCTGGGAAAAATCAATCGACCGCTTGAGCAACCGAGGCGGCGTGCCGGTTTTGAGCCGACCCAGTTCGATTCCCACTTCTTGCAACGAACCGGATAGGCCCGTTTCGGCCGCCTCGCCCGAGCGACCGCCTTTTTGCTTCGCATCACCCACGTGCATCAGCCCACGCAAAAATGTGCCCGTTGTGATGACGGTCGTCTTGCCGAAATACTGCACGCCCATCGCCGTTTCCACGCCGAGCACTTCTCGGTCTTTATGGATTAACTTAGAAACTTGCCCTTGCTGAATTGTGAGATTCGGCGCGCGCTCGCAAACCCATTTCATCCGAAATTGATAAGCCTTTTTGTCGCATTGCGCACGTGGCGCCCACACAGCGGGGCCTTTTTTAAGGTTTAACATTCGAAATTGAAGCCCTGTCATATCCGTACACTTGCCCATTTCTCCGCCAAGCGCGTCAATTTCTCGCACTAAATGCCCTTTTGCCAAGCCGCCAATCGCCGGATTGCAGCTCATTTGGCCGATGGTATCCACATTCGTGGTCAACATCAGCACTTTGCAACCAATCCGCGCCGCCGCCAGCGCCGCCTCCAACCCCGCGTGACCGGCGCCGACTACGATTACGTCAAAATCTTTAGGATATCGGAATTTCATTTTCTTCAGATCGAGGCAAACAATAAAGCGCATCAAACGCCCCTTCCCCGTCAATTATATCCATCCGGCCATTGGCGGCCAAGTGTTCGCAAATTTTGTAAATTGTCTCTGTATCGTCGACCGATTGCGTTTCCATCGCCAAATCCTCCACCGACATCGGATTACCATCCCGCCGCATCAAGCACTCAAAAATAGCCAATTGCACCTCAATTACCCGTTCCGCCGCCCTTTTGCCGGCCTCAACGCCTGGCTGATGATAAGCGTTTACATTAATCAGCGACGCATAAAAACCCACCGCCCGCTCATAAATCGCGATCAAAACCCCCACCGAAAACGGCGAAACATCATCAATCGTCAGCGTGATCGATTCTCGACCGTTCTCATAAAGCGCCTTGCGCGTGCCCTGAAAAAACCCACTGAGATAATCGCCCGAAGTAATCATCTCTTGTTCCACGTGGAACACTTCGCCCGTCCGCTCTTCCAGCACCTCAATAAAAGTTGCAAAAAAATTCGGCACTCCATCACGCAATTGCTGGATGTAAGCGTGCTGATCGGTGGATCCTTTGTTCCCATAAACCGCGATTCCTTGATTCACAATCTCTCCATCCAGATTCTTCTCCTTACCAATTGACTCCATAATTAATTGCTGAAGATAACGTGAAAGTAATTCTAATCTGTTTTTATATGGCAATATGACCATATCTTTTTCACCTATACCGTTACAGCAATGATGCCATGCCATCGCGAGGCGAGCAGCCGGATTGGTGCTCACGTCGGGTTGGCGGGTCAATTCATCACAAGCGGCGGCCCCGGCCAGGAGTTGGTCGACGTCGATTCCTTGGAGCGCGGCGGGCAGTAAACCAACGGTGGCGGTTTCGCTGGTGCGACCGCCGACCCAATCCCACATTGGGAATTGTTTCAGCCAGCCATCTGCGTCAGCAATTTTTCCTAACTTGCTGCCTTCGCCGGTCACCGCGCAGGCGTGTTTGGCAAAATCCAGCCCCTCCCGTTCGAACGCTGCCTTTGCCTCCAGCATTCCGTTGCGAGTTTCCTTTGTTCCTCCTGATTTTGAAATGACCAAAACAAGTGTTTTTGATAGCGTTTCGCCTATTTCTTCGATATCTTTATCGATACCGTTTGGGTCTGTGTTGTCAAAAAACCATACTCGCATTCGGTCTATGTTGGGCTGGCCGAGGGCGTGCGAGACGAATTGCGGGCCCAAGGCGGAGCCACCGATGCCTATTAAGAGGAGGTTTTCAAATGGGCCATCTGGGCCGGTAATTTTGCCTTCGTGCACATCAGTGACGAATGACTTAATGTTATCGAGCGCGGATTCGATTTGAGCTTTGATTTCTTCGGTGGGCGCCAGCGCGGGATTACGCAACCAATAGTGGCCGACCATCCGATTTTCATCCGGATTGGCAATCGCGCCGTCTTCGAGGTCGGTCATCGCTGTGAAGGCGCGATCGATCGCGGGCTGCATCGTCTCGAAAAAATCATCGGCAAAGTCCACTCGACTGAGATCCAGCGCGAGTCCGATCTCGGGATGAAAAGTAGTACGCTCTTGATAGCGCGCCCAAAGTTTTAATGAATCAGTTTCCACGGAGCGGCGCAGCATAACGCACAACCGGCACAACATTCAACCTCTGCCGCATCGCATATCGCGACTGGCAGTCGGTACAATTTTTTGGTAAACACATGCCCGCGAAGGACATTTTTGAAAGATAGCGAATGAGCAAAAACAAAGTTTTAATTTTCGACACCACGCTGCGCGATGGCGAGCAATGTCCGGGGGCCTCAATGAACCTCCGCGAAAAGCTCGCGGTGGCGCGGCAGCTAAGCCGCTTACAGGTGGACGTCATTGAGGCGGGCTTCCCCGTGATTAGCGCAGGCGACTTCACGGCGGTACAAACCATCTCCAAGCAAATCAAGAACGCACAAATCGCCGGCCTCGCGCGGTGCGTGAATAAGGACATCGACGCTGCCGCCGCGGCGGTGAAACCCGCCGGAAAGCGCGGGCGTATCCACGTTTTTTTGGCGACGTCAAAAATTCATCGCGAACACAAACTCGGCAAGGCACAGGATCAAATTCTAAAATTAGCGGTGGACGGCGTGAAGCGCGCATGTAAATATGTAAAAGACGTAGAATTTTCTCCAGAAGATGGCTCGCGTACGGAGCCGGATTTTTTGGTGGAGATTTGCCGCGCCGTGGTAAAGGCCGGCGCAACCACGGTAAATA
This sequence comes from Verrucomicrobiota bacterium, assembly GCA_028872645.1. Lineage (GTDB taxonomy): Bacteria > Verrucomicrobiota > Verrucomicrobiia > Limisphaerales > UBA1100 > JACNJL01. The sequence continues at coordinate 9,368 of JAPKDK010000018.1, read as the reverse complement.
TTCCGGACACCGTCGGCTGGGCGGTGCCCGAACAGTACGGTGCCCTCATTACGCACTTGCACGACAACGTTTCGGAATTCCAAACCGGCAAAGCGATCATCAGCGTGCATTGCCATAATGACCTCGGGCTTGCGGTGGCTAATTCGTTGGCGGCGGTGAAGGCCGGCGCGCGGCAAGTCGAGTGCACAGTAAACGGCATCGGCGAACGCGCGGGCAACGCGGCGTTGGAAGAAATCGTGATGGCGCTCCAAACGCGCAAGGATGTGTTCCGTGGTTTTTCGTGCGGAATCAATTCCAAGGAAATTGTCAAAACCTCAAAACTGGTCGCGCGGATGAGTGGTTTGCCGGTGCAACGTAGCAAAGCGATTGTGGGTGAGAACGCGTTTGCGCATTCGAGCGGCATTCATCAGGACGGCATTTTGAAGAAGCGAGAGACGTACGAAATTATGGATCCGCGCAAGGTGGGGTGGGGCAAGACCGAGCTGCCGCTCACCAAACACAGCGGTCGCGCGGCGGTGGCGGCGCGCTTGAAGCATTTGGGATTTAAGCTTTCGACTTCGGATGTTGCCGCTTTGTTCGATCATTTCAAGGACATCGGCGACAAGAAAAAGTTTGTGTACGACGAGGACTTGACCGCGTTGGTGGAAGACATTCTCACGATGGTGCCGGAGACGTGGACGCTCGATTATTTGAATGTGTCCACCGGCAACAAAACCGTGCCGACGGCCACGGTGCGTTTGCTGAAAACAAATACCAAAAAAAATGCGATCGAGCAGGACGCCGGCATCGGCGATGGTCCGGTGGATGCGGCGCTCAAAGCCATCGACCGCATCACGCACACGACGGGCAAGCTAATGGATTACGCGCTGCGCTCGGTGTCGCAAGGCAAAGACGCGGTGGGCGAGGTGTCGGTCAAAGTAGATTTTGGCGATGGCAAACTAGTGGCCGGACGCGGCGCGAGCACGGACATCATCGAAGCCAGCGCGCGCGCTTATTTGAATGCGGTGAATCGTCATCTGGACACCGGCGGTGTCCAAACTAAAAAAACGAAACGTGGCGAACCGTGAGGGCATGAAACTGACTTTGATCTTCTTTGCCTTGCTCATCGGCTGGACACTTCCAGCAGCTGATCGTCCGGGTGCCAAGTCGACGGCCCAACGGGACAATCAATTTTACACCATCCGCGGCCGCACGCCCAACGAACTGCGCAAGGCAATGGACGCGCAGGGGCCGATGAATCCGGTGGGCAAAAAACGCTTCGACGCGCGCACCGATTGGACGCTGCAGTGGACTTACAAATGGGACGGCAAACTCGCGAAACAGTCGGGGCTTTATCGGCTCAGCGAATGGACGGTGAACGTGAAGTCCACGATTATTCTTCCCCGCTGGGTTGAAGTGGAGGACGCGAATCCGTTGGAGCAACGCCGTTGGCAGATTTATATGGCCCGGCTCAAGCTGCACGAAAACGGCCACGCCAAACTTGCCGAGCTCGCGGGCGATGCGGTGAACAAAGCCTTCGCGAACATCAAGGTGTATCCCTCCAGCAAAAAATTAAAAGAAGCGGTGCGGCTCAAGGCGCAGGAAATTCTGAAGCTCCACCGCGCGATGGAACTGGAGTACGACCAAAAAACCGATCACGGCAAAAAGCAGGGCGCACGTTTTCCTTAGCCCAAGCTTGACGCGCGGACGGGCACCGCTACCGTTCGCGCATGAAAGCCACATTTCTTTTTTGCTGGGCTAGCTTGGCGCTGGCGGTTTCCACCTTTGCCGAGGCTCAATGGTGGAAGGGCAACCTCCATACACACACGCTGTGGAGCGATGGCGATGATTACCCGGAGCAAATCGCTAAGTGGTACAAGGATCACGGGTATCATTTTCTCACCCTCACTGACCACAACACGTTGCAAGCCGGCGAACGGTGGATTGATGTGATGAAAAGCAAGGGCGGCCCGCCGGCACTGGCTAAGTACCAAGCCGCCTGGGGAAAGTGGGTGCAAACCCGCGAACAGAATGGCCGGCTCGAGACGCGTTTGAAAACACTGCAGGAATTTCGTGGACGACTGGAAGTCCCTGGAAAATTTCTGATGATTCAAGGTGAGGAAATCACGGATCGTTGGAAAACCTCCCCGGTACATATGAACGCCACCAACCTCAAAACGCTCATCAAGCCGAGCGGCGGCAATAGCGTGTACGAAGTCATGCAACGCAATATGAACGCGCTGCTCGCCCAGCGTAAAGCCACCGGCCAGCCGATGTTCATGCACCTCAACCATCCCAACTTCGGCTGGGGCGTCACCGCCGAGGAACTCATGCGCGTGAAGGGTGAACGATTTTTTGAAGTGTACAACGGCCACCCCATCGTGCGCGACAAGGGCGACAAACTGCACGCCAGCACCGAGCGCATGTGGGACATCATCCTCACCCGCCGCCTCGCGGAACTCAACCTCGGCATTTTGTACGGCCTCGCCACGGATGACGCGCACAACTACCACGGCATCAACCCCAAGCACAGCAACGCCGGCCGCGGCTGGGTGATGGTACGCGCGGAAAAACTGGAGGCCAACGCGCTGGTGATCGCACTGGAGGCAGGTGATTTTTATGCGAGCACTGGAGTCACTTTGAAAGAAATCAAGCACTCGCCGAAAATGATTTCGCTCACCATCGCCGCCGAGCCAAAGGTGGAATACACCACCCAATTTATCGGCACACGCAAGGGTTATGATAAAGCGCACAAACCATACACTGTAGCCAGCGGTGCCAAGCTACGTGTCACACATCAGTACAGCGATGACATCGGAACCGTGCTCGCCACGGTGAAGGGCGAGCACGCGGTTTATCATTTCAAGGGCGACGAAATTTATGTGCGCGCCAAGATCACCGCATCCAATCGCGTGCGTAATCCGCGCGGCTATCCGGAATTTCAATCCGCCTGGGTGCAGCCGGTGCGTTCGCGCGGGCGTTGAATATTTCAGCCGAAAAAAAGCCGGACCAGGTGGCCTGAAGAGAGCCTTCCTGGTCCGGTGAACTCAGAAACAGTACAAAGTAGGCTACTGTAGGGTTTTGGATTCCAGCTGTACTGGGAAGGAATCGAAATTATTGTTTTGTGAGTTCGTTTTTTTTTGCGCCGCCCCTTGGCTGCAGCACTGGAGAAAAAAGACCACATATTCATGAAAATGTCAAGCCCGGTGAATAAGAAAACCACAACCCGTTGGGTGGTCAAATTCACACAGCGCAAAATACTGTGGGTTTTCTAGTCGCCCAGTAGTTTTCGAAGTGTGTTTTTGGCGGCCTCTTCGCGGCTGATTTCGCCTTGGGAGGGATCGATTTTTTTGAAGTTGCGCCGCACGAAATCGAAGTACTCGCAGTAGTTGGCGCGGTCTTTTTCATCCACCGGCTCGGCGCGGCGCTCGCGGCATTGATGCGCCACTATGATGTCGAAGTAAACGCAATTGCGGCAGCACCGCAAATCCGTATCACACTCCTCGCATGTATCACGCCTCCCGGGCGCGTTGGAGAGTGTCCAATCTTTCCCGCACTTAAAACAATGCCGCGTCATCGGTTGAGGGTAATCGCGTGAGTAAGTCTGGACAAGTTTTCCGTGCGCGCGCGGGTGTTGCATTTATGTTGGGCGCGTGACGGCTTATCATCAATTGCTCGAGGCCACGGTGAATTTTCTGGAAGGCGAGCGGGCGCACGGCCGGCGGCACGTCAATGTGGATCTGGAAAAATTGTCGGTGCTGTTCCGGCCATTGCCAAAGCGGCCAGCGAAACCAATTGCCGAAACGGCTTGTGATTCGATGGCGGATTTGCGCGCGCAAGCGTTGGCGTGCACGCGGTGCGAGCACTTGGTGGCTTCGCGGCAGCAAGTGGTGTTTGGCGTGGGCAATGAGGCGGCGGATATTTTGTTTGTGGGCGAAGCCCCGGGCGCAGATGAGGATGCGCAGGGTGAACCCTTCGTGGACGCGGCGGGAGGGCTGCTCACCAAAATGCTCAAAGCGATGGGCTTGGCGCGCGAGGATGTTTATATCGCGAACATTCTCAAGTGCCGAACGGACACTCCCAATCAACGCAACGATAACCGCGCGCCCACCGCCGAAGAGATGACGACCTGTTCGCCGTGGCTGCACCGCCAAATTGATTTCATCCAACCCAAAGTCATCGTGGCACTCGGCAAAGTGGCGGTGGGTGGGCTATTGGAAATGGAGAATACGCCCATCACAAAAATGCGCGGCCAATGGCAAACCTATCGTGGCATCCCGCTGATGCCCACGTTTCATCCCGCGTACCTCTTGCATCAGGAATCGATGCAAAACAAACGCAAAGTGTGGGAAGACCTTCTGGCGGTGATGGAAAAAATCGGTCTTTCCATCAGCGAAAAACAGCGCGGTTTTTTTCTGAAACATTGAAGCAACCACGGCTTTGGGCTCGTGGCGGGCGCGGTTTTCTGCTAGGGAATTCGCATGGCTTTGAAGCAAACTTTTGGTTTCCTCGGCGCAGGGCGAATGGCCACGGCGTTAGCGGGCGGGATGGTGAAGGCGAAGCTCATCACGCCACGCGCGTTGTTCGCGGCGGACGTGGTGGCTGCCGCGACGAAGGCGTTTGCAAAAGCCACGGGCGGCAAGGCACTCAAGAAAAATTCCGAGGTGCTAAAAAAAGCCGGCGTCATCGTCATCGCCGTGAAGCCGCATCAAGTGGAGGAGTTGCTCGGCTCACTCACGGATGACGTCACTTCCAAACATCTTTTTATTTCCATCGCGGCTGGCGTGACGATCGCGCAATTGGAAGCCGCATTGGGGGGCAAAGCGCGGGTGATTCGGGTGATGCCAAATACGCCGGCGTTGGTAGGCGAAGGCGCGGCCGGATTTGCGCGCGGCAGCCGCGCCACGGCGGCGGATGCAAAACTGGCGGCGCGGATGCTTGGCGCGGTGGGTTTGGCGGTGGAAGTGCCCGAACGGCTCATCAACGCGGTCACCGGCTTAAGCGGGAGCGGCCCGGCGTATGGATTTCAAATCATTGAGGCGCTGAGTGATGGCGGGGTGGCGGCAGGTTTGCCGCGCGAGCTCTCCACGCAACTGGCAGCGCAAACGATGCTCGGCGCGGCAAAAATGGTGTTGGAAACCGGCGAACACCCCGGCACACTCAAAGATCGCGTGGCCAGCCCCGGGGGCACCACCATCGAGGGCCTCCACGAAATGGAAGCGGGGGGCGTGCGCAACGCACTCATCAATGCCGTGCGCGCCTCGGCGAAGAAAGCGGACGCGCTCGGAAAATAATATGCCTTTCCCTTCGCCATCAGATAAGCAGGCAAAAGTGCTGTGGTTCTCACTCACAGTGCTGGCCATCGCCGTGTTTCTCGCGCTGCTGGCGCTGATGTTCTACGGCGTGGGTTGGATGCTCGATCGGCTGACACCGGTGCTATTGCCTTTGGCCATCGCAGGTATTCTGGCGTTTCTACTCAATCCGTTGGTTGATTTTTTTGAGCCCAAGATGTCCGCCAAAGTGAGTTTCCTGTTTTCCAAAATCCGAAATCCCAAACGCGTGAAGGCGATCCTGTTGGTGTTAATGATTGGGTTTTGCATCATCACCGCGCTCACGTGGGTTACGCTGACCACGGTGGTTCCGGAGATGCTGAAGTTGGCCGCGGAAACCAAAGTGGAATACGTGCAGGAAAATATCCGCAACTGGGCCGCCGAAAACAAAGGCACCGCTTGGGGCAAGCTGATGATGGTCGGCCAGCTGGAATCCATCAACCTCACCGCGATGATTAGCGCCGGCGAGCAGCAACTCACGCGGATGACTCACAAAGGCGTCTCCGAGGCCATCGCGCTGATTGGACTGTTCGCGGGCTTGGCACTGGTGCCGGTTTACGTTTTTTATTTTCTGCTGGAAGCGCGCACCATTGAAATGAAATGGAGCGATTATCTTCCGCTCAAGGAATCGCGCTTCAAGGAAGAGGCGGTGTTCGTGCTGTCGTCCTTCAACGATTGTCTCGTCGTGTTTTTTCGCGGCCAAGTTTTGGTGGCGTTTTGTGTAGGCGTTTGTCTCGCGATTGGGTTCTCTATTATTGGGCTGCCGTACGCCATTCTCATCGGGCTGGCGGCGGGGTTACTCGGAATCATTCCGTACTTTGGCGTGATCGCGGCGACCATTCCGGTGCTGTTGCTTTCATTGGCGTACGGCGACCAAATGCTCGTGCAAGGCGCGGGGGCGCCGGTGTTGGCTTTGATGATTTGTGCCTCGGTTTTGTTTTTGGAGAAAACACTCATCCAACCAAAAATCATCGGCGAGCGTGTGGGGATGCATCCGGTGGCGGTGATTATTTCGGTGCTGATGGGTGCCACGCTGGTGGGCGGTGTGATCGGTGGTTTGCTGGCCATACCGGTGGCAATGGCGCTCCGCACGGTGTTGTTCCGTTACGTGTGGGTGCGGCAGCAGATGCCGGAGAAGGCCACGCAAATGGAGGCTCTTTAAATGGCGATGTTTTCCGGCAGCACGCCGTCAATTGTGCGCACGTCCACGGCGTCCATATGCGCGGCGCGGATGGCTTCCATTCCCAAATCGGTATCCTCAAACGCGCGACAATCTTCCGGCGGCACACCGAGTAAGGCGGCGGCTTTCAAAAATGTATCCGGCGCTGGCTTATGATTTTTCACATCATCACTGGTGACGATTGCCTGAAACCAATCGGCGATGCCGAGGCCTTCGAGCAGCGGTCGAATATATTTCGTGCGGCCACCGGTGGCTACAGCCATCGGGAGCTTGCCGACGTGTTCGCGGGCGATGGCGGCGACGGGCTCGATGAGTTTCACCTCAGCCATCAGCGGTAAATATGCCTCTTCTTTTTGGCGGGAAATTTCTGCGGGATCAAAGTCGAGGCCTTGTTCCTGTTTGAGCATCGCAAGAATTTTTTGCGAAGGCACGCCGCCCAGTTTATAAAAGCGTTCTTCAGGAAGTTTGATTCCGTTGCGTTGACAGACTACGTTCCACGCGCGCCAATGCAGCGGCATGCTGTCGGCAAGAGTGCCGTCGCAATCGAAGATGAGGGCGCGCGGTTGCATCAGGCTTGGAGGGCGGCGAGTTTTTCCTCCAAGTCATTTTGGATGAGAGGCGCGATCATCTCACCGATGTCGCCCTCGATGAATGTGGACAGACTGTGCATCGTGAGATCGATGCGATGGTCGGTCACGCGGCTTTGCGGGAAATTATAAGTGCGGATGCGTTCGTTGCGTTCGCCGGTGCCGACTTGCGCTTTGCGTTCGGCGGCGTACTTTGCGTTTTCCTCGGCGAGCATTTGATCGAGCAAGCGCGCGCGCAGCACCTTCATCGCCTTGGCGCGGTTCTTGATTTGGCTGCGTTCATCCGAGCAACGCACGATCAATCCAGTCGGTTTGTGGACAATTTGCACTGCGGAATCCGTGGTGTTCACGCCCTGACCGCCGGGCCCGCTGGAGCGCGTGGCGGTGATGTCGAGTTCTTCGGGCTTGATTTCGATGTCCACTTCCTCCGCCTCGGGCAACACTGCGACCGTGACGGTGCTGGTGTGAATGCGTCCGCTCGCCTCGGTGGCCGGCACGCGTTGGACGCGATGCACGCCACTTTCGAATTTTATTTGTTTGTAAACCTCCTCACCTGCGAGGCTGAAAATGATTTCCTTATAGCCGCCCATCGCTGCGTCGCTAGTGCTCATCAGCTCGTGCTTCCAACCTTTCGCGGTGGCGAAGTGGGTGTACATCCGAAAGAGATCGCCGACAAAAAGTGCGGCTTCATCGCCACCGGCACCGGCGCGGATTTCGATAATTGTGTTGCGCGAATCAGCGGGGTCGGGCGGCACAAGGCCGAGTTCCACTTCCTTTTCAAGCGCGGGAATCTCTGTTTCCAAGCGCGCAATTTCCGCGGCGGCCATTTCGGCCATCTCATCGCCGCCGCCGGCAAGCTCCTGATTTTCCGCCAACTCCTCGAGTGATCTTAGGTAACGCTCGCCTTTTGATACCAAACCTTTCAGGCGCGAATATTCACGGCCCAATTCTTGAGCGCGCCGATTGTTTTCAAAAACCTTCGGGTCGCCCAGCTCGGTTTCCACTTCGGCCATGCGAGCGGCGAATTTTTTGATGTGCGGTTGCAGGTCCATCCGGGGCTGATTTCGAAATGGGTGGGGAAAAAGAAACCACCCGCCACGGCGCAAACCGGGCGGGTGGTAAAAAAGGGTTTGCTACTTTTTCGCTTTGGCGGCGCGGGCCTCGGCGATTGCCTTGGCCTTGGCGGCGCGTTGCTGAAACTTGTCCACGCGACCAGCAGTATCCACAAATTTTTGTTGGCCGGTGTAAAACGGATGCGAGGAACTGCTAATACCCATTTGGTATAGTGGATAGTCCTCACCTTCGAAAGTGGTCGTTTCCCGCGTGGGCGCGCAGGAGCGCGTGAGAAATTCCTCGCCATTGCTCGTGTCGCGGAAAACCACCGGGCGATATTTTTCAGGATGAATGTCCTTCTTCATAAATCGGGGCGCGGAATGTAACAGCCACAGGAAACTTGGCAAGCGCGAATTTCTGTCATTTTCCCGCTGGTTTTGTGGTGGTTTCCCCTTCCCGCTGGCGTTGGGGCAAAATATCGCACGCACCTTTGCAGCCAAAAACCTTGCTGATAAGGTGCCGATTGCGGCTCACGCACGCGTAAATGCCCTCCGCAATCCAGATAATCCCCGGCACCCAAAGCACCAACGTCATCGGCACGAGCAGCGGCATTCGCAGCCCAATGAACCGCAACGCCCGCGCGCCGCGCAGCACGGAGCCATCCGCACACACGCAATGAATCGCCTCCATCAAGCCTTCTCGCGTAAGCCCCGGCGCGAGCTTGAGGCATTCGGGATCCGACGCCGGCACCAACCGCGCCACACCGCACCAATCCAGCCACGTCAGCATTCGCATTTGGAAAGTGCACATCCAGCATTCGTCGTCGTACAAGATGGAATGTTTTTTCTGCTCGGTCATTCGCGGCCAACAGCTTAGGGTTTCCAGACAGCAAAACAAGCCCACACACCGAACTGAAATGAGCGAAGAAACCTGCAGCCTCTCCGAACGCGAATGCAAACCCTGCCAAGGCGGCGTGCCGCCACTCGCGGGCGACGCTTTGCAAACTCTCCACGACCAACTCGGCAACAACTGGCAAGTCATTGATGGCCATCATCTTGAGAAGGAATACAGCTTCAAAAACTTCGCCGAGGCGCTGGCCTTCACCAACCAAGTCGGCGCGCTGGCCGAAGAAATTTTCCATCACCCCGACATTTTCCTCGCGTGGGGCAAAGTGCGCGTCACCCTCTGGACCCACAAAATCGACGGCCTCAACGAAGCCGACTTCATCTTCGCCGCCAA
>JAPKDK010000220.1 GCA_028872645.1 Verrucomicrobiota bacterium | reverse complement strand
GTTTCGAAATATGCCCCGCCGACTCAATCCGGTAAACCGGCCAAAAAGAAAGACATCGTCGACATCGTGGTTTCGGAACCAATCACGATTCGGGTGTTGCCGGCCGCCAAGAAATAGGAAAATTATGAACGAACCCACTCCCACCACGCATTGCCCGGGCCCGATGGATCGGCGGAATTTTCTGCAGTTCGGCCTCGCCGGATTCGGCGCATTGAGCCTGCAAGGGTTGATGAAAGTGCGCGCCGAGAACGCGGCCAAACCCAAGTCCGAACGGACGGCGGTGATTCTCGTGTGGCTGCCCGGCGGTTGTTCGCACATCGATACTTACGATCCCAAGCCCGAGGCCCCCATCGAATATCGCGGGCCGTTCTCAACCATCCCCACAAAAATTCCCGGCACGCGCTTCACCGAACTGCTGCCGATGCAGGCGAAGATTGCCGATAAGTTTTCAATCGTCCGCTCGATGGTGAATGGTGCCGCCGGTCATCCGGCCGGATCGATGCAAATGTTTTCCGGCGACAAAGCCAAGCGCGACAAACCCAAGCCCAGCCTGCCGGACTGGATGTCGGTCGCTAACTATCTGCGCGCGCAAGAAAGCCCGCGCAAAAATCCGCTGCCGCGCTACATGGGCATCAAGCCGCCCACCAGCTACAACGGTCCGGCTTATCTTGGCGATGCATACTCGCCGTTTGCGATTACCGGAGATCCTAACGCGCCTAAGTTCACCGTGCCCAACGTGGGCCTGTCCGACGCCAATGAATCGCAGCGCGTCGGTCGCCGCGTCGCTTTGCGCGAACGCCTCGACACGCTTGAACGCGCCTTTGATCGCGAAGGCGAAACGGGCGCATTGGATGAGTTCGAACAACAGGCGCTTTCTCTGCTCACCAATCCCCAAGCGCGCGATGCCTTCGACCTCAGCAAAGAAAGCAATCGCACCCGTGACCGCTACGGGCGCAACACTTGGGGGCAGCAACTTTTGCTTTCGCGGCGGCTGATCGAATCGGGCGTGGAGATTGTCACCAATCAACTCAACGGCCCGTTGTGCGGCCGCGTAAATAATTGGGACGACCATGCCGTCAACCATCACGTATTCAACGCGATGCGATTTCGCGCCAAAGCCTACGATCAATCCGTCAGCGCGCTCATCGAGGATATTTACCAGCGCGGCCTCGCCAAGCGTGTTCTCGTGGTGGTCACCGGAGAATTTGGCCGCACCCCCAAGGTCAACTACCAGCCGAGCACCGGCGCCGGCAACGCCAGCGCCCCCGCCGGCACCAAGCAGCCGGGCCGTGATCATTGGCCGCGCGCATTCTCAAACATCTGGGCGGGCGGCGGCATTCAAGGGGGCCAAGTCATCGGCTCCACCGACAAGCTTGGCCAGGACTCCATCACCCACCGGCATGGCCCCGGCGATTTTCTTGCGACCATCTATCATCACCTCGGCATCGACTACGCCAAAATTGCCATCAAGGATTTCAATGGCCGTCCCATCCCCATCGTCAACCACGGCAAAGCCATCCCCGAGCTGGTTGGTTGACTTTCGACTGGCAAATGCAAACTGGCGACAAGGAGCTTGCGGCGGTATGCTCCTTTTCAGTATGCGGAAACTTATTTTTCTTTTGGCGGCGCTTTGGCCTGTTTTTGTTGGCGCGGAAGATACGAAGCAGCGGCCGAATGTGTTGTTGATTTGCATTGATGATCTTCGGCCGGAGTTGAAGTGCTTCGGGGTGGATTATATTCATTCGCCGAATATCGACGGGCTTGCCGCACGGGGGCGGGCGTTTCATCGGCATTATGTGCAGTCGCCCACTTGCGGGGCGTCGCGCTACACATTGCTCACGGGTCGATATGGGTCGGCCAGCAATGGGGCGTTGTTTCAACATTTTTCCAAAATCAAAGACACCAGTTTTCCCGGTTGGTTTCGTAAACACGGCTACGCGACGGTTTCGGTTGGCAAAGTGTCGCATCATCCGGGCGGACGCGGCGGGGCGGATTGGAACGACGCCGCGAAACCGGAAATGCCCGGTGCGTGGACGCGACATCTGTTGCCCGCCGGGCCGTGGAAACATCCGCGCGGCGCGATGCACGGCTTGGCCAATGGCGAGATTCGCGGGAACGCGAAGGGGATGGATTTGTTTCAATCATTCGATGGGCCGGACACGGCGTATCCCGATGGCCTCATCACCGACGAGGCGTTGAAGCAGATGAACACTTTGTCGAAGGGCGACAAACCTTTCCTGCTTGCCGTGGGCATCATTCGTCCGCACTTGCCCTTTGGCGCGCCAGCGAAATATATGCGGCATTATCAGAACGCCAAACTGCCCGCCACGGCGCATCCGCAAAAGCCCGCGGGCAAAACCACTTGGCATGGTTCGGGTGAGTTTATGAAATACAATCGGTGGAAGCGGAACCCCAACACTGACGCCGCCTTTGCGCTGGAAGTCCGCAAGCACTACGCCGCGTGCGTGACGTACGCCGACGCGATGGTGGGCCGCTTGCTCGCGCGGTTGGATGAATTGAAGCTGCGGGACAACACCGTCATCGTGCTGTGGGGCGATCACGGTTGGCATTTGGGCGAGCACGCCATTTGGGGCAAGCACGCGCTCTTTGAGGAATCCCTGCGCTCGCCGCTCATCATCAGTCATCCACACCTCACCGCGCGTGGCAAGCCCACGCAAGCGATGGTCGAAACCCTCGATATTTTCCCAACCGTCTGCGATCTCGCTGGCCTTAAGCCGCCCGCCGGTCTCAACGGCCAATCGCTCGTGGGCATTCTTAAAAATTCCAATGCCAAAGGCCATCCCGCCTTCGCCTACAAAGGTGGCGCGCAAACCATCCGCACGGCCACCCATCGCCTCATCGCCCATCGCGGCGGTGAGCTGGAATTGTACGACCACACCACGCCCGCCGCCGAAACCCAAAACCTCGCCAAAACCCAACCCGAAAAAGCCGCCGCATTGCTTAAACAATTGCGCGCCCGTTTGAAATAATTTCATGAAACAATTCACACTCTTGCTCGCATTGATGCTGTGTTTGCCATTGACCGCACGCGCCGCCCAGAAACGCCCCAATATTCTTTACATCATCGCCGATGATCAATCGCCGTTTGATCTAAAGTGTTACAACCCGCGTAGTGCGCTGGATGCGCCGGTGATCGGGAAACTTGCCGCCGATGGGATGGTGATTGATGGCGCGTATCAAATGGGGTCGTGGGTGGGCGGCGTTTGCACGGCGTCGCGTCACATGATTATGAGCGGACGCACGGTGTGGCATATTCCGGACAAGCGCGGGCGTGCGATGAATCCTCACGTTCACAATCCGAAACTTGTGCCGCCCGGGCTGGAAAAGAATTCATTGGCCGCCGTGTTCAATCGCGCGGGGTACGACACGATGCGTACGTGCAAACGCGGCAACAGCTACGATGCGGCGAACGCGCAGTTTACTGTGAGTCGCGTGGCCAGCAAACGCGGCGGCACGCCGGAGACCGGCAGCGCGTGGCACGCGGAGCAGGTGCTGGATTATTTGGGCGCGCGCGAAACGACCAAGGACAACAAACCCTTTCTGATTTATTTTGGATTCTCGCATCCGCACGACAAGCGCGATGGCACGCCGGAGTTGTTGGGAAAATACGGCGCGGTGAATCACACCGAGCGCAAGACGCTTCCACCCGCCAACGCGAAGCAACCGAAGCTGCCCATCAACTGGCTGCCCAAGCATCCCTTCCACCACGGCCACCCCGGTCTGCGCGATGAGGTGAAGGTTTCTGGCGTGTGGGAGCGGCGAGATGAACGCACCATCCGCAACGAGATCGGCCGGCAATTTGCCTGCAGCGAAAACATCGATATCCAAATTGGCCGCGTGTTGAAAAAACTCAAGGCAATGGGCGAGCTCGACAACACGTACATTATATATACCGCCGACCACGGAATGGCCATCGGCCGACACGGGTTGCAAGGGAAACAGAATCTGTACGAGCACACGTGGCGCGTACCGTTCATCGTGAAAGGCCCCGGCATCAACCCCGGCACCCGCGCGCAGGGAAACATTTACCTGCTCGATACCCTGGCCACCGTGTGCGGCCTCGCGGGCATCGCGCCCCCCGCCACCAACGAAGGCCGCAGCGCCGTGCCGGTTTTGATGGGCAAAAAGCAAACTGTGCGCGACACGCTCTTTGGCGTCTACTGCGGCGGCACCAAACCGGGAATGCGCAGCGTGCGCCACGGCGATTGGAAGCTTATCAAGTACGACGTGATGGATGGTACCGTCCGCAAGACCCAACTCTTCAATCTAAAAACCAACCCGCACGAATACCTCGCCCAACATCACGCGTTGCGAAAATTCGCCGAGCCGCATCCTGAACAATTTAACCTCGCCGCCAACGCCAAGCACGCCGCCAAACGCAAAGAAATGGAAGCGCTGCTGCTGAAAGAAATGAAACGCCTGCACGATCCGTATCCGCTGTGGGATCAGCCAGTGAAGTGATTTATTTCGTGTGTGGGAGTGGGGCGCGAGGTAGGCTTGCGCCGATGAATAAATCTTATCTGCTCCTTTTTGCATTACTGCTTCCTCTTGCTGTTTGGGCTGAAGCAAAAAAACCGAATATCATCCTCCTGATGGGTGATGACCACGGCTGGGCTGAGACCGGTTACAACGGACATCCACACCTCAAGACACCTGTGCTCGATGAGATGGCGCAAACAGGCCTGCGGCTTGATCACTTTTATGCCGCTCATCCCTCGTGCTCGCCCACGCGCGGCAGTGTTTTGACCGGGAGGCACCCCAACCGCTACGGCACCTTTAATCCGGGCTATTCGCTACGGCCGCAGGAGATTACGATTGCTCATCTGCTGGCCAAGGCGGGCTACCATTGCGGGCATTTCGGAAAATGGCATTTGGGCCCGGTGAAAAAAAGTTCGCCAACTAATCCGCGTGCGATGGGATTTCACGAATATGTGTCGCACGATAATTTTTATGAGATGGACCCCCCTTTCTCGCGCAATGGCGGCCCGCCCATCGTTATTAAAGGCGAGGGATCAGAGGTGACGATCGATGAGACGTTGCGCTTCATTGAAGATGCCAAGAAACGAGAGAAGCCATTTCTAGCGGTGGTATGGTTTGGCTC
>JAPKDK010000219.1 GCA_028872645.1 Verrucomicrobiota bacterium | reverse complement strand
GCCCTCCAATGTGAAATGAAAAGCGTACTTTTAGTTTTGGTGGCTCTGGCTTTTTGTATGCCTATTACTGGAGCAGATAAAAAAGAACTCCAGCAACTTGATGTTGAGGCCAAGAAATTCTTCGAGTCTTTTTCAAAGGCACTGGAAAAGCAGGATGCTACTGAGGCAGCCATGCATATAGCCCCAAAATATCGCGAACGATTCAGCAAGGGATACCGATTTTGGCGAGGCACCAAATTGCATGCCCTCGGGGTGATTGGGTTGCCTGATGATGAGGGTGTTTTACGGGTTAAAACACAGATTGTGTCTCCTTCCGGCCGTAAAGACACTGAGATCAAGAAACTATTGTTCGCCAAAGACAAGTGGTTCCTGTTGGAAAGCTGATCCAACCAAGCCTTGTGTCTTCCAGTGCGAAGGGTAAGCTTTAGCCAACCATTTCATTTATGAATACACATGTTTCCCGTCGTCGTTTTCTTGCTGCCTCAACTGTTGCCGCCGTGGCTGCGCCGCAGTTGTTGTTGGCCAATAACAACTCCAAGCAACTCGTCATTGGTGAGGGGGATTATCAATACGAGGTGCAGCATGGCTGGGCGCAGTTGCCCGATAAGTACAGTTGGCAGACGACCCACAACGTGGCCGTGGATGCCGAAGGGCGCGTGTATGTCATTCACGAGGGGCGGGAGAACCTGAAAGAGCATCCGTCTATTTTTGTTTTTGACCCGCATGGCAAATTCATTCGCGCCTTTGGCAAACAGTTTCAGGGCGGTGGCCACGGCATAGAGGTGCGCACGGAAGGCAAAGAGCAGTTTCTTTACGTGTGTGCTTACCAAAACGTAAAGGCCTTTGCTAAGCTCACGCTCAAGGGCGAAACGGTTTGGGAAAAATACGCACCGATGGATAGCGGCGTTTACAAAAAGGACGAGGATAAGGTTCGAGTGAAACGCTGGGGCCGTGATGCGTTCATGCCCACAAATTTTGCATTCCTAGATGATGGCGGCTTCCTGCTCGCCGATGGCTACGGCTCCTGGTACATCCACCGCTACGATAAGGAAGGCAACTGGGTTTCAAAGTTCGGCGGCCCTGGCAAGGGCAATGGAAAATTCAATTTGCCGCACGGCATCTGGATGGACCGGCGCCTCGGCCGCACCGAACGCGTTGTCGTCTGCGACCGCGCGAATCACACCCTGCAATACCTCAGCCTCGAGGGGCAGCACCTCGCTACCCTCCGCGGCTACGGCCTCCCTGCCAACATCGACACTTATAAAAACCTCATGCTCGTTCCCGAGCTTCACGCCCGTGTCACCCTGCTTAACGAGCGAAACGAAGTTGTCGCCCAACTTGGTGATGACGTCGAAGGCGTCGTGAAAAAGAAAAGTGTTAATCGCGGTAACGCTAAGACATGGGTTAACGGTAAGTTCGTTCATCCCCATGACGCCTGCTTCGACAACACCGGCAACATCCTCGTAGCCGAATGGGTCGCCACCGGCCGCATCACGCGCCTCAAGCGGGTGAGTTGATATTATTGTGACCAGATTTGTTGTAATATTATTTGCGTGCTTTGTGCAGTCGTCTTTTGCTGCAGCCCAGCCCAATATTGTTTTCATTCTCGCCGATGATATGGGTTATGGAGATCTCGGCTGCTATGGTCACCCTCGGGCCAAGACACCGGTGATTGACCGGTTGGCTAAGGATGGGGTGCGGTTTACCCAGCATTATTCCAATGGCACGGAGTGCAGCCCGACACGGACGGCGTTGTTGACGGGGCGTTATCAGCAGCGCGCGGGCGGGTTGGAGTGCGCAATTGGCACGGGCAATGTGGGCCGGTACGATGATGCTATTCGGTTAGCGGCGGAACGTCAGTTGGGGCTGCCGGCGAAACAGGTGGTGTTGCCCTCGGCACTGAAGCGCGCTGGGTACGCCTGCGGCGTGTTTGGCAAGTGGCATCTCGGCTATGAGCCACAGTTTAATCCGATCGAGTATGGGTGGGATGAGTTTTTCGGGTATATGGGTGGCAACGTTCATTATTTTAATCATCGCGAGACGAGCGATTTGCATGTGCTTTTTCGCGGGCGTCTGCCGGTGCATGCGGAGGGGTACATGACACACCTCATCACCGACCATTCGATCGCCTTCATCGAGCGCCACAAGGCGAAGCCTTTTTTCCTCTACGTCTCGCACGAGAGTCCGCATTTTCCATTCCAAGGCCCGAAGGACGCGAAGAAGCGTGTGGATAAATCCAACTGGATGACCCCAGACGCGGACGCTTACGTGGCGATGCTGGAGGATTTGGACAGCGAAGTTGGCCGTGTGTTGGCGGCGTTGAAAAAGCACGGGCTCGAGAAAAATACGCTTGTGATTTTCGTGTCCGATAATGGGGGCTTTGCCGGGGCCGCCAACATGGGTCTACTCAATGGAGCCAAGAGCACCACGCTGGAAGGCGGCATTCGCGTTCCTCTGATCATGCGCTGGCCCGGCCAAATCCGCGCGGGCACCACCAGCCATCAAGTTTGCGCCACCTTCGACCTCACCCGCTCTATCCTCAACCTCGCCGACGCCAAAGCCCCCACCAACCGATTGGACGGCGTCGACATCGTCAACCATATTACCGCCCGAAAACCCGACTTCTCACGCACCCTTTTTTGGCGCGGCAAACGGGGTGAGCGCATCTGGTCGGCCGTGCGCGCAGGTGATCTAAAATATGTTCGCAAAACCGAGGGCCAAACTCAGGAATGGCTCTTCGATCTTTCCAAAGATCTCGGCGAGAAAACCAACCTTACCTCGAAACACCCCAAGGATCTGGCTCGCCTGAAGAAGCTATTGGCCGTTTGGGAAAAAGAGGTGCGACCGGTGCGATAAATTCGTAAGCTTTCCCACATGAGACAGTTGTTCCTATTTCTTATAGCCACGTTTCTCCACGCCTCCCTCGCTGTGGCGCAACCGAATATCGTACTCGTCTTTATTGATGACATGGGGTGGGGCGACTTTTCCTGTTTTGGCAACAAGGATGCCAAGACACCCAACATCGACCGGATGGCTGCCGAAGGCCTTCGCTTTGAACAGTTTTATGTTAATTCGCCCATCTGTTCTCCCTCTCGTACGGCGATTTCCACCGGGCACTATCCACAACGTTGGCGTATCACTTCCTATCTGGCGCACCGCGCCCTGAATAATCGCCGCGGCATGGCCCAGTGGCTAGACCCTAATGCGCCAACGCTTGCGCGGGCCTTGAACAAGGCTGGTTATGCCACGGGCCATTTTGGTAAATGGCATATGGGTGGCCAGCGTGATGTGACTGATGCTCCAGCGATTACTAAGTATGGTTTTGATACTTCACTCACCAATTTTGAAGGGATGGGGCCCAAGCTGCTGCCGCTCACGCTCAAGCCCGGGCAGGACTCCAAGAAGCCAGGTCGTATTTGGGGTGATGCTGCGCGCTTGGGTAAGGGAGTACGCTGGATGCAACGCTCTGAAATCACTGGCGGCTTTGTTGATGAAGCCATTCCCTTTATTAAAAAGGCCGTTAAGGCCAAGAAACCTTTTTATATCAATCTTTGGCCTGATGATGTGCACAGCCCCTTCTGGCCGCCGGTGGATAAATGGGCTGATGGAAAACGTGGCCTTTACCATTCGGTACTGCAGGAAATGGACCGTCAATTCGGTAAACTCTTTGAATTGATTAAAGAGGATCCTAAATTACGCAATAACACGCTGGTTCTTATCTGTTCGGATAACGGCCCGGAGCAGGGCGCCGGTTCAGCCGGACCTTTCCGAGGATTTAAGACGCATCTCTATGAAGGCGGGGTGCGCTCCTCTCTTATTGCCTGGGGACCGGGCTTGGTGGCCAAGCAAAACCATGTGAACCGCACTTCTGTTTTCTCGGCCATTGATCTGGTGCCTACATTGCTGGACTTGACTGGCTCACCGCATCCCAAGAATGCAAACTATGACGGGGAATCATTGACTGGGACGCTCTTGGGGAAATCGGATGCCTCACGCAAGGCCCCGATTTATTTTCGCCGGCCGCCAGATCGGGATTCCTTTTATGGAGACAAGGATTTGCCAGACTTGGCCGTACGGGATGGGAAATGGAAATTTCTCTGCGAGTATGATGGAGATGAACCTGAGTTATTCGACATGGAAAAGGATCGCGGCGAAACCAAAAACATTGCGGCCAAACATCCTGAGCTGGTTGCGAAGTTTGCCAAGGCGTGTATTACTTGGCATAAATCTTTGCCACCGGACAACGGTCCACAACTGGCGGGCGACTTCCGACGTAATCCACCCAAGAAGCCGAAAAAGAAATGAGAGGCTTCGCTGAAAAACTAATGGGACGGTTTGTTGCTTTCCTATTGTTTGCAGGTATTTCTTCGTCACAGGCAGAAGATTTCCCGCTGGCGCTTCAGGCAACCTTCAAGGCCCATTGCATTAAATGTCACGGTAAAGGCGGCAAGGTTAAGGGCAAGGTTAACCTGCTGGAGCTGGAATCGGTTGATGATCTTCTGGCCAGGCCGGAGTTGCTTGAGACATTGCTCACTGTCCTGAAGGATCGCGAGATGCCGCCCAAGGATGAGGCAATGGTGCCAGAGGCCGAGCGCAAGCACATGATAGTGCGACTTCAGGCGATGCTTCGGCAGGTTCAGAAGACCCGGCCGTTTGTGCCCACGCCGATCCGGCGAATGAACCGCTTTCAGTACAACAATGCCGTAGTGGATCTACTCGAGCTGGATCGTGAAATCTTCCGGCTCAATGAGCGACTGATGCGTCGCCGGGATGATTACTTCAAGCCGGAAACCAAGAAGATGCCGCCCCAAGTCCGTATTTCCAGTCGGCCACTCAGTAAGGACATCGATAACCAGCGGCCCGAAGGGTTCAAGGGAGTGGCGTCCTTTCCTCAGGACAAGCGCGCCGAGCATGGTTTTGATAATCGCGCCGATCACCTGACGCTTTCACCATTACTGATGGAGTCGTTTCTCAAGCTCAGCCAAACCATCGTGGAGAGTCCCGATCTCAATCCCAAGGAGTGCCGCAGTTGGGACTGGCTTTTTGCATCGCCGGGGCAATCGGCCCGCGGCCCGGTCCGGGGCAGATATGAAGTCGAACAGGGTGGGCCGGTAAAAGTAGTTGGGACACCAAAAGGTCGTGTC
>JAPKDK010000218.1 GCA_028872645.1 Verrucomicrobiota bacterium | reverse complement strand
ACTTCAGAAAGAAGCGGCCAAATTAACCAGTCCTGATGCAACCAAGCAAGGGACACCACGAGGGCGACGATCAAATATCTCATTTTGGTGGCCTACTTAGAGGCGGATTTCGCGGGCAAGGCCACGGCGTAAAGATGCGTTTGAGTGCCGACGTACAGCGTGCCGTTCGCCACGATGGGCGAGGAATAAATTGGCACGAGCATATTGGTCTCAAAAATGGGCTCGTCGTTTTTGGGATGGAAATCCGCCTTGAGCGGCAGGATGGTGAGATCGCCATCCTCGTCGCCGATGAAAATTTTGCCATCGGCAATGAGTGGGCTGCTCCACATATGAGCTTTGGTGTCGTACACCCAATGTTCCTTGCCGGTCTTGGAGTCGAGACAGTAAACGTAGCCGGTGTAATCGGCGGCGACGAGCAAGCCGGTGGCGGGGTCGATGGCGCAGGTGGAAATGGTGCGCTGGATTTTCCGGTAGTCCCACACCTTCGCGCCGCTGTCGGCGTTGATGCACGTGAGATTGCCGACGCCTTCGCCGTGCTCGGGATCCTGCCCAAGGGCGATGTACACATGGCCGTCGTGATAGGTCGGTGTGGCGATAATTTCACTGGGGCCATCGGCCGCGGGGTATTTGATGTCGTTGCCTTCGGCGTCTTTTTTATGCACATCCGGTACGCAATCGTATTTCCACAAAAGTTTAAAGACATCGTAGCCGTCGGCGTCCTTTTTGAACGTGGTATCGAATGCATAAAGCACACCATCGCCAGCGCCGAAAAATACCGCGTCCTTGCCGTTCACCTTGCCCTTGGAAGGGCTGGACCAGTTGCAATGTTTGATGCGGTGGCCGATGCCCTCGGCTTCTTCGCCAGCGAGCGTGCCGTCTTTTTTGTTGAGCGCGATGAGGCAAGGGCTGTTCGGGTTGGGGATATTCAGGTGACTCCAATCCTGCCCGTTGGAGGTCGTACAAAAAAGCAGGTCACCCATAATCAAAACCGAACTGCTGGCGATATTGTGAGGAAACGAGCCCGCCTCCTTGCGCATATCAAAAACCCAAATGATGTCCGCATCCAACGCCGTCGGCTCCAGCGGCGGCTTGCCTTTATCGACCATAAACTTGCCTTCGCCCTGAAAACCCTGATTGCCATTTTTCATCCCCTCGGTATCGAGGCAAAGAATTTCGCAACGGTTGCTGACAATATAAACGCGATTGCCTTCCACCGACGGGCTGGAGCAAATGCCGAGGTATTCCCAATCGCTCACTTTGCCCGCGCCGAGCTTGGGCACTACCAACTGCCACAGCAGCTCGCCGGTTTTTTCATCGAGACAATACACATTACCACGATCGCCGATGTGCCGCTTGTCGCGCGGCGTTTCGTTGTTCGTGCCCACAAACACTTTGCCGCCGGAAACCGTGGTGTTGCCGTACGTCTGGCTGCCGAGCTTGGCGGCCCAACGTACATTTTTGGTGGTGGCCATATCGATCTCTTCGGTGCCCCGCACAAACTTGCCAGGATCGAAATTTGACGCGATGCCCTTCTCCGATGAAAACAAATTGCCACTGCCATTGCGTGACCACATCGGCCAATTCTCGCCCGCCACCAACGCAGTCGCGGCGGTTCCGGGCGCGGGGGGTGTGGTGATTTTGCCGGTGTCGCTTGAGGCGGGCGCGTCACCGTCGCCGCCGGTTTTGCAATTCGTTTGCGTCACAATGATGGCGGTAGCCGCAAGCAAGCTTACGCCGCCCATCACGAATAATGATTTTTGTTTCATACTTTTTTAAATAGGTTTAAATGTTTTCGATTAATTTTGTTTAATCGAGATGTTGTCCATATACACACGGAATAGGCTCTGCGGCGAGAATCCTATGATGCCGGGCGCGCCTTTTTTGTGTGCGTTTTTGTGCTTCACTTCGAGGGTCCAAGCCGTCGGCTCGGTCTCGCCCTTGAGCCACGCCTTGGCGCGGATGGTGCCGGTGCCGTCAGCCGCAATGTCCACGCGGCTTTTGAGGCGGTACCATTTCTTGGGCGACCAGCGGAACGGCACGCTTACTTTCACGCGCTCGTGGTTGCTGCTCACCTCAAGAATTTGTTGATTGCCGACGAGCGTGATGAAATAGCGCTGATTCATTACGCCGATGTTGCCTTTCACGCGGCGGCTGCCATCGGTCATCACGTCGGCTTCGATGGTGTAATTGCTGGAATCGGGATCGCCAAAAATCGTAATCGCGCGCTGGAACAAAACGCGGTCGAGCGTTTTGGCGAACACTTTGCCGCCATCCATTTCGCGCACTTCCCATTTTAAACGCGCACCGGTCCACGCCAGCGGCGGGTAGGCAAATTTTACGCCATCGGTTTTGTGATCCACCGTGAGCTTGAAGCTCTCGAAATCCTGCGTGTACGGAATCTTTGGCAGAATGCGTCCACGCAGCAATCCGCTCAACCCGCCCGCGGTGGCTTTGAACGCGCCGGCGCTGCCGACGTTGTCTAAGTCCGCCGTGATGGCGTTGCTGCTTACGCCGGCGTTCATACTGGTTTTCACTTTAGCGGTGGGCGGGATAAATTTTGCAAACTTCGCCGGCACGCCGCGTTCCACCACGTTGCCGTTGGCGTCGATGGTGTTGACGGTGAGCTTGATCGTCTGGCCCGGCTTCAACAACACATCGCCCGGAATAATTTGCAACGCCACCGCTTTGCCGGCGGCGATTTGGATAGGCGCGGCGGGCAACGTGGCCTTGGGTTTTTGGCCGTTGGCTTTGCCGAAGCAGTAAAGTTTAGTTTTGGTGTGGATGTAAATTTTCCCATTCCACGCAACGGGCGAGCCGAGGATACCACCTTCGAGCTTCACTTCGCTGACGATTTCCGCGTCATCATCGCCGGGTTTGACGACCATGAAACGGCCATTGGGAAAGCCGAGATACAAATGACCATCGGCGTACAGCGGCGAGGAATGGATTTGGTCGTTGTTGATTTTCTTGGCGAAAAGTTCTTTGCCGGTTTTGACGTCCACGCAAACGAGCACGCCGGTTTTGCTCACTTGATAAACGCGGCCATTCGCCATTGCGGGGCTGCTGGTGAACATCGCGTGTTGCAGCCGCCACAACTCCCACGCCTTGCCGTCGGCGATTTTCAGGTCTTTGTCTTTCAGAATCAACTGCGGCTCGCCGGGCGCGGGGAGTTGGGTGGGGAGTTTGATGCCAACCATTAGGCCTTCGCCGGAACTGTCGATATTCTCTTTGCCGTGAATGGCGACAAGGATGTTGCCCTGCACCACCACGGAAGCATTCACGCCGCCCTGCGAAAGTTGAAAACGCCAGAGCGGTTGGCCGGTGCGAACGTCCACGCACACCACATTGCCATCGCCTGTGCCGGCATAAAACACGCGACGCCCGCCGACATTGGCGAGCACCGGCGTGGAGAAGGAGCTGTCCTTCGGCGCCACGCCCGGCGTGCTGGCCCAAACGGGCGCGCCGGTTTTTTTCTTGAACGCATAAAAGCGATCTCGCGCCGGGCCTTGCTTGCCCCAGTAACTCGTCACGCCGCGCACGATGACGAGATCGCCATCAATCACCGCCGCGCCGGTGCGGCCATTGGGAAAGGTGAGCCGGCCGAAGCGTTCCATCAACGAATACTCCCACTGGATTTTCCCATCGGTGTTGAAACATTTCACGCCGCCGTTGGTGGTCATCAAATAAACCCAACCGGTGGCCGGGTCGATAGTCGGCGCGCCGACGCTGTAGCGGCTGTAAACCGTGTCGCTCAAATAATCGTTGTAGCCGTGTTCCCAAATTGTTTTTCCATTTGCCTCGTCGAGGCACAGCAGCACCTCCTGCAAATCCGCGCCCTGGCCGCGATAACCCCACGCGAACACTCGCCCATTGGCAATCACCGCATGGCCGCGCCCGGCGATGTCGTGCGTCCACAACGCTGCGGCGGGATTGATGGACTTTGGCAAATCCGTGGCATCCGAACGGCCGGCCTGATGCGGCCCGCGCCAATTGGTCCAGCCGGTGACCGCGGCGTGGGTTGTGAGGGCCAGGAAAACGAACGCCGTTAGCGCTGTCAGTGCTATAAATTTGTGAAATTTCATTATCATTATTCCGTTTGTGCGACCTCCGGACACACGAGCTGAGGGTGAAGCGCGCGCCGGTATCGCAGGTCCGAGGGACTTAATGACTTTACTCGGCGGGAAAAGCAAGGCAGAAATCGTACCTGTACGTACGATTGTGCGTCCCAACCCAAAATGTCTACCGACGAATCCAACCAAGATCTCCCCATCGATGCACCCGAACGCAAGCGCCTGCCGCTGCTGCTGCGCCGCGCGTGGTACGGGCTCAACCAAGCCTTCCGCCGCAGCATTAGCCACGCCGGTGCCACGCCGGATCAATTTACCGTACTGCGCACCCTCAGCGAAGGCGACCCCGCCGGCCTCACCCAAAGCGAGCTCACGCGGATGATGAGCAGCGACCCCAACACCGTCGCGTCTTTGCTCGAGCGCATCGAGAAATCCGGCTGGATCGTGCGCAAGCCCCACGAGATCGACCGCCGCGCCAACCGAATTTTGATGCTTCCCGCTGGCGGGGAAAAACTCGACGAACTCCGCATAATCGCCAAGAACCTCCAAGCCAATCTCCTCGGCGCATTACCCGAAGCCAAACGCGAACCCTTCCTTGAAGAACTCGCCCAAGTCGCGGATGCCTGCCAACTTGCCGCCGAAGCCGCCGCACGGAAGAATCGGGACTAGCCTTACCGTTAATCTCCGTGCGCGCCTTGGCGGTTTCGGAGAAACCGCCCCACCCCAAAACTCATCAAGCCACAAAAAAACCGCCCCGAAGGGCGGTCCTCTTCAGAGAGGTTGATTGGTTTAGTTATTTCCGGAACCGCCGTCGCCGCTTTGGCCGGGGGTTTCGGTGTTGCTGGGTTTCACGGAGCCGCCTTCGGGATTGGGGGACTGATTGTTGCCGCCGGGAGTTTCATTGTTGCCGCCGGACATTTCGTTGGGGTTATCGCCTACGCCCTGCCCCACGGTTGGTTTATCGTTGGCTTTGTCGCCGTCGCCAGTAGCGGCATCGGCCACGAGCAACGGGGCGATCACTAATGCGATGACGGTCATGAGTTTCAACAGAATGTTGAGTGACGGGCCGGAGGTGTCCTTGAGGGGATCGCCCAC
>JAPKDK010000217.1 GCA_028872645.1 Verrucomicrobiota bacterium | reverse complement strand
AATTTGGCGTTGATGGTTTTTTCGCGGTCTTGTTTGGAGGGGCGGTCGACTTGGTAAAAGATTCCGAAGTGGCCGGGGAAGGGTTGGCCGGCCAGGTCGTAGGCTTCGCTTTCGTTGGTGGGATCGTGGTCTTCGGGGACTTCGAGAAATTCGCCGCCTTTGCGGGGGTTGCTGGCGTCGAAGGCGCCGTTATAAAATTCGGTGCATTCGCTCAAGCACTCGATGAAGCCGAAGCCGTTGTGGTCCATCGCGGCTTCCATCATCGCGAGCAGGTGCTTGGGGTTAGTGTGGGTGGTGCGGGCAACGAAGGTGGCGCCGGCGGCGATGGCTTGTTTGAGGGGGTTGATGGGTTGATCGACTGCGCCCCACATATCGGTTTTGCTTTTGAACCCGATTGGTGAAGTGGGGGAGGTTTGTTTTTTGGTGAGCCCGTATACGGAGTTATCCATCACCACGTAGGTGAGGTTGATGTTTTTACGGGCGCAATGGGTGAAATGGTTTCCGCCGATGGAGAAGGCGTCGCCGTCGCCGCCGAAAACGAAGAGATCGAGGTCCGGCCGACTCATGGCGACGCCCGTGGCGAAGGGCAGGGCGCGGCCGTGGATGAAATGGACACCGTGGCTTTGCACAAAGTAGGGGAAGCGGCTGCTGCAGCCGATGCCGGCGACGGTGGCGATTTTCTCTTGATGGATGCCGCGGTTTTGGATGAGCTTGAAGTAGAGTGCGAGCACGGAGAAATCTCCGCAACCGGGACACCACGTGGGGTGGTCGGCGGCAAGATCTTTTTTCTTCAGCGGTTCGCGGATGATTTCTGCAGTGGCGCTCATGGTGTGAATTAGCTTTTCAATTCTTCGAGTTTTGATTGCACGTGGGCGAGTACGTCTTTGACGCGCCAAGTGAGGCCGTCGGTTTTGTTGATGCCCACGATTTTGGGGTTGGCAAATTTGGCGCGCATCAGGCCGCAGAGTTGGCCGTAGCCGTAGAGGCCTTCGTCGTTGTTTTCCACCACGAACACGTGGTTGAAGCCGTCGAAGATATTTTCCAAGCCTTCGGGCATCGGATGGATGTGGCGCATCGTGAGGCAGGAAATGCTGTCGCCGGCTTTGCGCGCTTGCTCGGTGGCTTCGCGCAGGCTGCCTTGGGTGCTGCCCCAGCCGATGAGCAGCACGTTGCCTTCCTCGGGCCCGAACACTTCTGGCAATGGCAATTTGCGACTGAGCGCCTGTAGTTTGCTCCGGCGTTTGGCGGACATATCCTGGTGCATCTTGGGCGAACCGCTGGGGTGGCCCATCTCGTCGTGCTCAAGGCCGGTGGCGATTGGATATTTGCCGCTTTTAATATAAGTGCCGGGTGGGGCGTGATGGGTGATGCCATCAGGCGCGGAGAGGTCGTAGGGCTTATGATCCTCGCGCGGGGTGAGGTCGGGCGAAATATCTTGGCAAAGCTCCTGCAACTTCGGCATCGCAAAAGCCTCGATGCGCGTGGCGATGGCTTGGTCGGAAAGAATGATGACCGGCGTGCTGTACTCGCGCGCGATGTTCACGGCTTCGATGGCGGTGTAAAAACAATCCTCCACGCTGGAGGGTGCGATGACCACGCGCGGCGAATCGCCGTGCCCGCCGAAGACCGCGATGTTGAGGTCGCTTTGCTCCACGTTGGTGGGCATGCCGGTGGAGGGGCCGCCGCGTTGGACATCGATGACGATGAGCGGAATCTCCGCCATTACCGCCCAGCCGATGGCTTCGCCCTTGAGCGAAATGCCGGGGCCAGAGGAGCCGGTGACCGCCACGCGCCCACCCCAGCCGGCGCCAATGGCCATCGAGACGGCGGCGATTTCATCTTCGCACTGCACAAAAATTCCATCGTATTTGGGCAGCTCGCGGCGGAGCAGCTCCATGATGTCTGACCACGGCGTGATGGGATAGCCCGCGCCGAAGCGCACGCCGGCGGCGAGGATGCCGTAGCCGAGCGCGTCGTTGCCGTTGCAAACGACTTGGTCGGTATCGCGCGCCTTCGGTTTTTCGAACGCGTAAATTTCCTCCAGCGTGGTGAGCGGATAACCATAGCCCGCGTGAAACGCCGTGAGGGCGGTGGTGGTGATGCTGCTAGCCTTGCCTTTGAAACGTTCGGCGATGAGCCCTTCGAGCTTGGCGGCATCGAGATCGAACATTCGCGCCACGAGCCCGAGCGCGAAAATGTTTTTGCCCTTATCCTTGGCCGTGCCGCCGATGGCCTCCACCGTCCGCTCCGCGATGGGGCAGCCGATGTGGCGGTATTTTTGCAACAACTCCGGGTCCGGCTCCACGTGGCTGCTATCGTATAAAACGATGCCGCCTTCTTTCAGAAAACCAATGTGGTTTTCATAGCTGTGCTGGTAGAAGGGCATCAGCACATCCGCGTCATCGCCGGAAGTGAGCACCTCGCCGGAGCCGATGCGCACCTGGAAAATCGACGGCCCGCCCGAGATGGTGGCGGGGATGGTCATAAACGTCATCACCTCCTGTTCGCTACGGCCCGCCAATTGGGCGAGAAAACCGCCAATGGACTGGATGCCGTCCTGCGAGTTACCGGCAATACGGATGACGGCCTCGGTTACTTTCGAGACCTTTGGACTCTCACTAACGACCTCTTGGGTCGCGGAACTGTCGTTCATTGAATGTGTGGATAAAATTGCCGGCAGCTATCACTAGGTCATGCGCCGCCGACTTCCCTGCAAAGGGATGTGGGAAACTAGCATCATTAGGCGAGCTGTCAAACGATATTCATAAATGAGCCAAAATTTTATCGCGCCCGCTGGCTCAGGAAAACAGAGGCGAGCGTTGGGGCATCTAAAGTCATTCACAACGCCGAAGTCGGCACTCCCGTCTTGCTCCCATCAAAGGCTTCGCCCACACTCGCGCACACGAAGATGGCCGGAAATCTGCAAGCCCAATTTGATGACGCTGTGTTCGCCTACACAACGGGCGATTATGCCGCGGCGGTGGCGGGGTTTGAGGCGGTTTTAGACGTGGAGCCGGAGCATTTTGAGGCGCGGCTGTCGCTGGGGATGGCGTTTTAT
This sequence comes from Verrucomicrobiota bacterium, assembly GCA_028872645.1. Classification (GTDB taxonomy): domain Bacteria; phylum Verrucomicrobiota; class Verrucomicrobiia; order Limisphaerales; family UBA1100; genus JACNJL01. Next base: position 2,138 of record JAPKDK010000217.1, on the reverse strand, counting down.
CGGCAGGAAAACTACGCAGCCGCCATCGAGGAAGGCCACAAAGCCGAGGCCATCAACGCCAATGAACAGCGCGTGCACACCAATCTTTCGCTCGCTTATATGAAAAGCGGCAACAAAGAAACCGCCGAGCACCACGGATTGCAGGCTAAGATTACCGGATGGAAAGCGGATCCCGAGGCTTCAGCGGCGGCTGAAGGGGAAGGCGACTTGAAAATGGCCCAGCCCAAGCTGGAGAATATCAAAATGCCCACAAAATTCCCCGAACAACCGTGGAAGAAAAAGAAGGACTAAAATGAAAAGCGCATACGAAATCGCGATGGAAAAATTGGACAAAGAATCGCCCGTCCAAAAAGTCAGCGACAAACTCAAAGCCGAACTGGCCGAGCTGGACAATCTTTACCAATCCAAACTGGCTGAACGCGAAGTATTCCTCGGCGGCAAGATTGCTGAAGCGGAAGCGATTGGCGACTTTGAAGCGCTGGAGCAATTGCAACGCGAGTTGACCTCGGACAAGAAAACGCTGGAGTCGGATTTAGAAGAGAAAAAGGAAGAAGCGCGGAACCGATAGTTTTTTGAACCGCCAAGACGCAAAGACGCCAAGATTTTTGAAATTGGTTTCCCTTGGCGACTTTGCGTCTTGGCGGTTCAATTATCCCTCCAACGCGAAGTAATGCAACGCCGCCAAAATCACTGAATGGCGGATTTTATTTTCATTCACCAGTCGTGGTAAATCGTCGGCGGGCACGAGCCGCGTCAGTAAATCTTCGCCGGCGTCCATTTCCATTTCGTGGGTTTGGTGGCAGTTTTCCACTAGGATGGTGTGGACGCAGTTGTTCATAATGGCGGGGTTGGCGAGACATTCGCCGATTTTTCGGGCGTGCTCACCCGTGTATCCTGTTTCCTCCCGCAACTCCCGCAATGCCGTGGCCACGGGGTCGGTCTCGTGGGGGTCCATCATTCCGCCGGGGATTTCCAGCTCCACCGTTTCGCTGCCTTGGCGGTATTGCTCCACCATCACCACCTCGCGCGCGGGCGTGAGGGCGATGATGTTTACCCAGTCGGGGCACTCGAGCACCACCATTTTATGCTCGTTGCCGGTGCGCGGGTTGACGACGGTATCTTCGCGCAGTTGAAAAATACGATGGTCACTCAGCGGTCGAGTGCCGCGCTTTTCCCATTTGCGAATTTTATCAGCCATTTTGTTGGGTGCGTTCGTCGTGTGCAGTTTTCATAAGCTGCAATAAATGAATGAGCGCTTGTTCGTAAGTGCGATCACCTTCGGCGGCAAGTTGATGGGCACGCTTGTCGAGTTGGGTGGCCATCGGGGGAGCTTTGGCGGGAGGCACGCCGAGTTGTTGCAGCGCTTGTTCGAGAGTGGCTTGCTCAGCGTCGGTCATTCCGCGCCGGCGTCTTCGCGCGAAACGATGGTGATGGACATCACATCCTGTCGATCTTCCGGTCGACTGCCTTCGCCCCCGCCGCCGCACGGCACCTCGCCGAGGGTTTCGAGCACGTCCAAGCCCTTGATGAGTTCGCCGAAGCAGGTGTATTCGCCATCCAAAAAACTCGCGGCCTTGAGGCAGATAAAAAACTGGCTACCGGCGGAATTGGGATCGCTGGAACGCGCCATTGAAATGACGCCTTTCACGTGTGGTCGATCGCTGAATTCCGCGTCAATTTGGTAGCCCGGATTGCCCGTGCCCCAGTCATCTTCCAGCGCGGGATCTTTGGTGTTCGGATCGCCGCCCTGAACCATAAAGCCCTTCACGATGCGATGGAAACACGTGCCGTCATAAAACGATTTATTGGCCAGCTTCTTAAAATTCGCCACCGTGCCCGGCGCCACATCGTCCCACAGTTCCACCACCATTTCGCCCTGGCTGGTGCTGATCACCGCCACCTCATTCATTTTTTCCGCTGAATCGTCCATCGGCGTCAACCTGCGGCGAGCCGCCAGATTTGTCACGCCAAAACACAAAAAAGGCTCGCCAATCGCTGTCAATCCGCTTTGATGGAGCCGCTATGCGTACCTCGTTTCTCAAACCTTTGGGCACCGCCGTTTTGGCCGTGCTGGCATTTTCATTGTACTCCGGTTGTGGCCAACAGGATTCAGTCGCGTCAACCGGAGGAGGAGCTTC
>JAPKDK010000216.1 GCA_028872645.1 Verrucomicrobiota bacterium | reverse complement strand
CTTCCCTTGATCGCCGTAAATTTCTGCGCGGCGCCGGCGTGGCGCTGGCACTGCCCTGGTTGGAAACCTTTGCCGGCACCGCCCGGGCCGCGAGCAAGCCCCTGCAGCGCAAGCGGTTGGCTTGCTTTTACCTGCCCGACGGCGTACCGATGCCGCTGGAGAAAGATCCATCGTTCAAGGAATGGAGCTGGTTTCCACACGGCAAAGGGAAGGACTTCACCTTCACCAAGTGCATGGAGACACTCAAGCCATTGCGCGATGAGTTGACCGTTTTCTCCGGCCTGTCGAATCCTGCCGTGCGGCGTGTGCATGGCCACGCCAATGCCGACCAGTTTCTCACCGGCGCAGACACCGGAGCCGATGGCGATTACCAAAATAGTGTTTCGATCGATCAGGTGTTTGCCGCGCACGCCGGCGAGCACACGCGGCACGCGTCGCTCGTGATGTCCACCGACGGCGGCACGGGCTCGCCGCGCGGCGCGCACACGTTGTCCTACAACGCCCAGGGCCGACCCATCCCCGCCGAGCACAAGCCCAAGCGCATTTTTGACATGCTCTTCGTCAAGAGCGGCCCGGACGCCGCGCGCCGCCTCACCCTGAGCCAGAGTGCCCTCGATGACCTAATGGAGGACGCGCGTTATCTGAACCGTTCCCTCTCCAAGCGCGACCAGGAAACGCTCGCCGAATATTTGCAGTCCGTGCGCGATACCGAGGTGAAGGTGATAAAAGCCAAGCGCTGGCTGAACATTCCCCTACCGAAGGTGGGCACCGATTATCTCAAGCTTGAAGTCACGCCCGAGGACCCGCGTAATTTCCTGCGCACCATGTACGAGTTGATTTACCTTGCGTTCAAGACCGACACCACCCGTGTGGCCACCTACCAGCTTGGGCGCGAGAACGGCGTGGGCATCAGCGACTACCTCGCCCGCGCTGTGGGCTTCAAGGCCACCCACTATCTTTCGCACGAAACCAAGAAACCCGACGGCTATAAGAACTTTGGCATCTACTGCCGGTTTATCAACGACGAGCTCGGCCGCTTTGCCAGCCGGCTCAAAGCCACACCCGAGCCCGGTGGTGAGGGCAACATGCTCGACCACACTGCGCTCTTTTTCGGTTCGGCATCTAGTGCCTTCCATCTCTCTCGTAACTACCCGCTGCTACTCATTGGCGGCCGCAAGCTGGGCTTCAAGCACGGTCAATACCTCAAATATGGTCAGGGCAATGAGAAACAACAGGCGACTTCCGGTTTTAGTACTGATGCCAGTTGGCGAGGGGATATGAATTTCACTGAGTTGCCACTCTCCAACCTCTACCTCACCATGCTTCATAAGTTGGGTGTAGAAACCAAAAGCTTTGGCGGCAGCACCGAAATCTTGAGCGAGGTGTAGGCCTGAAAATGAATTTTATGGGTTGAAAGGCGGCCGGTTTGTTTCCACACTCGCTCCACTCAACACAATTCCTATGAAACAGATTCTTACACTTTTTATTGTCTGCAATGCTTATACCACCTTTGCGCAGGATAAAGTCAACTGGCACGATGTAACCAAGTGGGGTGTTGAAGGCCGCGGTTGGGGAGATCAGGAACGAAAGAAGTGGTTCGACCGGTTTCCAGCCAAAGCCGATGGTAAGGTGACCCCATCAGTCTGGGGCCTCAGTCGGCACAGCGCAGGCATGATGGTTCGCTTTAAGACCGATGCCGATGCCATTCACGCAAAATGGAAAGTAACCTCCCCGCGCCTTGGCATGCCACACATGCCGCCTAGTGGGGTGAGTGGTTTGGACTTATACGCGCGGGATTCAAAAGGCAAATGGCGCTGGGCTGCGGCAACCCGTCCATCCAAGCAGGAAATGCAGGCCACACTTTTGCGTGGAATCAAGCCGGGCATCCGCGAGTATGCGGTTTATTTGCCGCTGTATAATGGCACGGAATCGCTGGCGATTGGCGTGGTGGCGGGGGCGAAGTTCGAAAGACTTGCACCGCGCAAGGCGAAGCCGCTAATTTTTTATGGTACGTCCATCACGCACGGCGCGTGTGCGTCGCGGCCGGGCATGACGCATCCGGCGATCCTTGGGCGGCGGCTCGATATGCCGGTGATTAACATTGGCTTTTCCGGCAACGGGAAAATGCACGCCGCGGTGGGAGACCTAATGGCGGAGGTAGATGCGGCGGTGTACATCATCGATTGCCTGCCAAATATGAACGCGGCGGCGGTCAACACACATTGCGTGCCGTTGGTGAAACAACTCCGCAAAGCACATCAGCACACGCCGATTGTGTTGGTGGAAGATCGGCGCAACGCCAATTCGTGGCTGATGCCGGCGCGATCGGAATATCACGACGCCAACCACGCCGCCTTGCGCAAAGCCTACGAGCAACTCAAAGCGGCCGGTGTGAAACACCTCCACTACCTCGGCGGCGATGCATTGCTCGGCGCCGACGGCGAAGGCACCACCGATGGTTCGCATCCCAACGACCTTGGCTTCGTGCGACAAGCCGATGCCTTTGAGCCGGCACTGCGCAAGGCGTTGGGAGTGAAGCCCGAATAAAGGAGGATCCTTTTTCGATCTCATCCTGTTTTTCTTGCGCCCGGCGCAGGGGTGCGGGATGCTTTGGGGCTCCATGAAACGTATTTTATTTCTTATTGGATTCCTCGTTGTCTCTTCGGTGCAGGCGGCGAAGCCGAACATTGTTTTTATTTTGGCTGATGATATGGGTTATGGCGACGTGCAGGCGTTGAGCCTGAAATCGAAAATTCCTACGCCGCATCTGAATCGATTGGCGAAGGAGGGGATGACGTTTTCCGATGCACACAGTCCTTCGGCGGTGTGCACGCCCACGCGGTATGGAGTGATCACGGGCCGGTATTGCTGGCGGTCGCGGCTGAAGCGTGGGGTGCTGGGAGGGTACAGCGCGCCGCTTATTGAGAAGGATCGGCCGACGGTGGGTTCGGTTCTGCAAAAGGCTGGGTACCACACCGCCGCAATCGGCAAGTGGCATCTCGGGATGAATATGACCGGCCGCGAAGGCGGCAAGCCGGGGCACGAACGTTGGGATGGCGATGGCAATGTGGATTTCACCAAGCCCATTGCGGATAGCCCAATCACGCGTGGCTTTCACGAATACTTCGGCGTGAGTGCGTCGCTGGATATGGCGCCGTATGTGTGGATTGAAAATGACCGCTTTTCGAAGTCGCCAACTCTCCAGCAGAAAGCGGTGAAGTTTCCCGGCTTTGTTCGCAACGGGCCGCGCTCGGTTGATTTTGAATTTGAAAAGGGTCTCGATGTATTGGCCGCGCGTGCGGCAGGATTTTTCAAGCGGATGGCAAAGGAGAAAAAATCTTTCTTTTTGTATCTTCCCCTAACCGGCCCGCACAAACCGGTGGTTCCGCATCCACGTTTCAAAGGCAAAACCGGCCTCGGGCCGTACGGCGATTTTGTGATGAACGTCGATGACACCGTCGGTCAAGTGCTCAAGGCGCTGGATGACACCGGCCTTGCTGGCAACACACTGGTTATGTTCACCAGCGATAACGGTTCATTTATGCATCGCAAAGACGACGAGCCCGATCACGTCACTGAACCGGGTAAACAACAATTCAATTCAAAAAATCACACCGCCAATGGCCCGTGGCGCGGGACAAAGGCGGATGTTTGGGAGGGTGGCCATCACGTGCCGTTTTTTGTGCGTTGGCCGGGTAAGGTGAAAGCCGGGAGCGCGTGCGCGCGCGTCATCACGCACACGGATCTTTTTGCGACGGCGGCGGCTGTCGCGGGCGCGAAGATTCCAAAGGGCGCAGCGGCGGATAGCTTTAGTTTTTTGCCGTTGTTGTTGGGAGATGAGGAAAAATATTCGCGGGCGGCGGTGATTCATCATTCCGCGAGCGGGATGTTTGCCATCCGTGAAGGCGAATGGAAACTTATCCTCGGCAATGGCTCTGGTGGTCGCCAAGCGCCGAAGGGCAAGCCGTTTCAAAAGCCGTTCTTCCTTGTGAACATTTTGGAAGACGGTGCTGAAACAAAGAACCGCGCGGAGTCGGATGCCAAGATTGCGGCACGGCTCGAGGCTGCCTTCCATAAAATTCACACAAACGAGCGGCGATAGGTGTGGGCAAGCAAAGTCAATCAGTAGGTAAATGAGTCGCCCTTGCACACCATGAAACTATTTGAAAATTGTTTGTCCAGATCCTCCGCCGACGGGAGTGATCCTCCAATGAACAAACAACGATTGCCAAGAAGCCCTACTACTGGGCACGGCTTGCAGCAGAGAATTTGTCATGACAATCACCGGCAAACGCCTCATCCTTTGGCCGTGCGTATAGGCATCGCCATAATTTTTTCAGTTGCAGTGTTCCCGGCCCAGGCGGTGGATTTTGCGAAAGAAATCCAACCGTTGTTAAAAAACAAATGCTCCCGCTGTCATTCCGGTCATTCGGCTAAGGGGGGATTCTCCATCAACTCCCGTAACACTCTGCTCGAGGCCGCCAAGCCAAATGATAGTGCCAAGAGCCTGCTTTACCAGCTCATCACCTCCAATGACCCCGACAAACGTATGCCCTCCAAGGGGAAGCCGCTTTCTCCGGAACAAATTTCATTGATCAAAACATGGATTGATGAAGGCATCGCCTGGCCCAAAGGCTATAGCTTCGCCGAATGGCGCAAGGCTCCACTTGCTCCACGCGTGGTGAAGCTGCCGCCTGCAAAAAACGGCCTCAAGAATCCCGTCGATCGTTTCCTCCAGCCCTATTTTGATAAGAAGGGTGTGAAGCAAAAAGAACTTGTGGACGATCGGACTTTCCTAAGGCGCGCCTACCTCGACCTCATCGGGCTTCCCCCTACTCCCGAGCAGTACAGATCCTTCGCCGGAGACAAGGGCCCAGCTAAATACGAAAAGGTGGTGGACGCCCTTTTGGCCAATGATGAACATTACATGCAGCACTGGATCACCTTTTGGAACGATGCCTTCCGTAACAGTTACACCCGGCAATATCACGGCGGCAACAAGTACCGTTTGACCAACTGGCTGAAGACTTCGCTTAAGGCAAACAAGCCATACGACCAGTTCGCCCACGAGTTGATCAGTCCCAATACCGGTGAACAAGCCTCTTTCATCGACGGCATAAAATGGCGGGGCACGGTCAATTCCTCACAGGTCGTAGAGATGCAGGCTGCCCAGAACGTTGCTCAGGTCTTTCTCGGACTCAACCTAAAGTGCGCATCCTGTCACGACAGCTTCATCAACGACTGGACCCTCGACCAATCCT
>JAPKDK010000215.1 GCA_028872645.1 Verrucomicrobiota bacterium | reverse complement strand
TTATTAAGCGCTATCACCCAGAAGCTCGGCGTAAGACACCCTATGAGGTTGATCGGCTGAAGGAAGCGGGCCTGCCTGTGCCGAAGGATGCGCTGGTGCAGAAGATTTGGATTTCCGACCTGTATCAGGGACCACGCGTGCGGGTTTTTGGGATGAGCATCGAGGGTCCCTTGAATGATCAATGGCCTCCCGCAAGTCATCAAGGCATAGTGGGCAAGGAAACCGATGCCACCCGATTGGACGTTCAACAAACCCTACTCGACTTTGCCTGCAAAGCTTTTCGTCGGAGGATTAAGCCGGAGGAGATTGCTCGATACGTAAGCTATGCTCGAACTCAGGTGGCCTCCGGGATGGCAGCAGATGAAGCTTTGAAACAGGCCCTGACGGCAATTCTAACTTCACCCCGTTTCCTGTTTTTAGATGAAGGCGGAGCAACCCAGGGAAAACGACTGGACGATTTTCAATTGGCCACACGGCTTTCATATGCGTTGTGGTGCTCCGCCCCGGATGAGCGCCTGCTGCGTTTGGCTTCCGAGAGGCGTTTGCGGCAGCCTTCCACATTGAAGGCGGAAACCGAACGTCTGCTGAAGGATCCGCGGTCCGAGGCATTTGTGCGACACTTCACCGACGCCTGGCTGCGTCTGGACAAAATCGGTTCCATGCCGCCGGGCACCAAACACTTTCCCTCCTATTTACGTGATCGCCTCGAGAGTGCCATGAAGAGCGAGACCCACCATTTTGTGGGCCACGTGTTCAGACATAACCGGCCCATACCTGAATTCATCAATGCTCGATACAGTTTTCTCAACGGCGCACTTGCCCGGCATTACGGGGTGCCCGATGTAAAAGGGGAAGAGTTTCGTCGGATCATATTACCCATTCAAGCCCGTCGAGGTGGTCTTCTGGGTCATGCAAGTGTTTTGACCGCAACGGCCAATGGAGTGGAAACCTCCCCGGTGACCCGGGGCGTTTGGATCCTGGAAAGTCTTCTGGGCACACCTCCGTCACCGCCACCGCCGGATGTGCCGGCCATCGAGCCGGACACGCGCGGAGCTGTCACAATTCGCGAGCAGTTGGCTAAGCACCGGCACGTGGTGGCCTGCGCTGATTGCCACGCCAAGATTGACCCTTGGGGATTCGCCCTGGAAAACTTCGATCCCATCGGTGGCCTACGCACGCACTATCCGGGTGCCAAGGGCCGGCCCATTGATGCGTCCAGCCGATTGCCTTCCGGCGAACAGGTTCGCCACGAGGCGGATTTGCGCAAGTTGCTCGCCGCACGCAAGACACAACTCACGCGCAACCTCACCCATAAACTTCTGCTGCATGCCAGCGGCCGCGAGCCCACCTTCCGCGATCACGAGACGGTGAATCGCATCGTTCAAAAATCCATCGCCAGCGGCAGCGGCTTCCGTGATTTGATTCACGCCGTCATTGCAAGCGAACCCTTTTCCCGACGCTGACTTGTCATGCGAAACATCTGTCTCCTTTTTCTGGCCCTGCCACTCGCCCTGCACGCGCAATGGAAAAAACACGTCATCGCCAAATCCCCCGGCATGATCAACTCAGCCGTGGCCGCCGATTGGGATAGGGACGGCCACATGGATGTCATCGCTTCCCTTGACGGTAAGGTGGCACTCTTTCGTGGCCCCAGTTGGCGTGCGCACACGCTACACACTTTCGGTCCAGGCCAATCTCGCAACAAGCCCCGCAGCACCTGCATCCACAGCTGCCTGATGGATGTTGACGGGGATGGCGATCAGGATTTTATCGGCTCGAATCATACGGTCTTCTGGTTGGAATGTCCGGCAAAGCCGCTTGGCGGCCCGTGGAAATACCGCACGGTTGATGATGAAATCCTCGGCACCCACTGCCTCATTACAGGAGATATAAATCAGGATGGTCAGCTTGACCTCATCGCCAACTCCGGTCGCACAGCCGAGAAAACCGCCATCCCCAATTCTTTGACTTGGCTGCAGGTGCCCCAAAAACCCCACACGGCCAAGCGCTGGATTCGCCACGTGTTTGCTCGAGGCGATGCTCCCGGTGCCTCACATTACACGGGTTTTGGCGACGTGAATGACGATGGCCGTCCCGACATCAGTTGCGCGGCTAAGGGCGGAGATGCCTTTCCCAGCGGCCAATGGTTCGCCTGGTGGGAACAGCCAAAGGACCCCACACAGCCATGGAAAAAACATTTACTCGCGGCAAACCAACCTGGGGCTACCAACATCATGCCCGCCGATTTCGATGCCGACGGCCACGTGGACTACTTCGCCACCCGCGGTCATGGGCAGGGCGTGCTTTGGTTCAAGGGGCCGAAATTCAAACTCATCGAGATCGACCCCAAGATTCTCTTTCCGCACTCCCTTGACCTAGCCGACATGGATAACGATGGCGACATCGACGCAGTTACCTCCAGCAAAGATCCAGTGGATGTCACGGCCTGGTACGAGAACAACGGCAAGGGACAATTCAAGAAAAGGGTGATTGACCACAAGCAGGGCTCCTACGACACGCGCGCCATCGACATGGACGGCGACGGTGACCTCGATGTCCTCATCGCTGGCCACACCAGCAATAACGTGGTTTGGTTTGAAAACCCATTGAAATGACCCGCCACCTTACACCTTTGCTTCTGTGTCTGCCGTTCTTGCTTGCTGCCGCCGAATGGCCGCAGACGTCCGGACCGGATGGGAACTTCATTGTGCCGGGCAACGCGCCAGCGGCGTTCAGCGGGGCGATAGGTGACGCGGTGAAATGGCGGGTGCCCTTGCCCAACACCGGGCAGGGCACACCCATCGTCTCCGGCGGCCGCGTGTTTGTTACCTCGCATCAGCCCGTCAAGGCGGACACACAGACCGGCGCGGCCATTCTCGGCCTGTGTTTTGATGCGAAGACCGGCAAGGAATTATGGCGGCGTGTGATCCCCGGCACACGTACGACGGATCTTTCCAGTTTGTTCAATGACAACACCGCCGCCTCGCCCGTGGCCGACGGCAAACGAGTGGTCTTCACCAACGTGGGCGGCACGGTGAAATGTTTCGACTACGACGGAAACGAGCTGTGGTCACACACTTGGACACCCTTTGGCCGACACCATGCCCGGGCGCACGAACCGTTTCTGCACAACGGCAACGTCATCCTCATGCACGCGCCTCGCCAGGACCTGCCCGTGGCCGCCGCCACCAAGGCGGGAGCCAAGCCGCTTGGACGCGGCAGGAAATACTGGACTCACCTGCGCGCCTACAACCTCGCCACCGGCAAGTTCGCCTGGCAGGCGGAGCCCGGCACCAGTGTGCATTCAACTTCCCTGCTCGGCAAACTGCCCGGGGGACGGGCGGTAATCCTGACCGGCCGCGGCGGAGGTCATCAGCCGCCGGAAGAACCTTACGGACTATCGTTAATCGACGCGGCCAATGGCAAACGGATTTGGGATGCCGCCATCGCGAAATATCCCGCCGCCCAAAATGCCGCCTTGAAAAAGAACGCCGCCCATTTTTTTATCGGCCAGGAACATCGCACGCTGGATCTACTCACCGGCAAGCCGCGTGGCGCGGTCAACCTGTCGCGCGACGTCACACTCACCCGCTGGGAGAACGGCCGGCATGTCACCCGCACAAACCAAAACATGCCCAAGGCGCGCAAACCCATCACCTATTTCACCAACCTCATCGTCGGCGACCATCATTACTTCCGGTCGTTCAGCGGTTTCCTGATCGGGCGCGTGCAGCTATCCACTGGCCGGGTGGAATATCTCCAAGTGCCCGCGCAGGTCATTCGGAGAAAAGGCCAGCCTGGGCAACGCCTATGGAAAAAGGCGCTGCCCAATGACATGAAAAACGCCGCCGGTTTCCTCGCGACGCAGGACAAGCGCAATGCCGGCAACGGCTGGGGACACGTCTCCGCCGCGCCGCCCATCGTGGTGGGGACGCGCATTTACTGGCCCACCATGATAGGGACGGTTTACGTGCTCAACTGGAACTCACGGGCTTTGGACGAAACCGCGCTGGCTTCGGTCAGCGACCTCGGCCCGGCGGGCAAGACATGGTCACTCTCCTCGCTGGCTTTTGCCGATGGCCATCTTTTCGCCCGCACTCTCAAGGAGTTGATTTGTTTCGGGAAATAACCCCGTCGACTGCAGAGCGGAAGTGTTTGCATGCCGGGGAGAAACGCGGCACGATCGTTCTCCTTTCATGAGAACAATCCTCTTATGGTTAGTGCTATTACTGTCACCGGCCGGCTGGGCCGCCCAGCCAAACATCGTTTTCATTATCGCGGACGATTGCACGTTTCGCGACATCGGCTGCTATGGCGGGCAGGCGAAGACGCCGCATATCGACAAGCTCGCCACGCAGGGACTTCGATTCACGCGGTGTTTTCAGGCAGCGCCGATGTGTTCGCCCACGCGGCATAATATTTACACGGGGCTGTATCCGGTGAAGAGCGGCGCGTGGCCGAACCACACCCGGACGTATCCGCACGTAAAGAGCATCGTGCATCATCTGCGGCCGCTGGGGTATCGGGTGACGCAGACAGGGAAGACGCACATCAATCCGCGCACGGTGTTTCCATTTGAGAATTTTGGCGGCGGGAAAAACCCGGACATGAAATACATCGATCGGCTGTTCGCCGAGACGGCGAAGGGCGGCAAGCCGTTTTGTTTGTTTGCGTGTTCCAACGAGCCGCACAGCCCATGGAACAAAGGCGATGCCTCAAAGTACCCGCCGGCGAAGGTGAAACTGCCACCGTACATCGTGGACACGCCGCGAATGAGGAAAGATTTTTCTGATTATCTCGCGGAGATTACTTATTACGATTCACAAGTGGGCGAGATCGTGGGGCTCTTGGATCGACACGGCTTGGCAGACAACACGCTGGTGATGGTGGTAAGCGAACAAGGCAACGGTTTTCCGTTTGCGAAATGGACCTGCTACGATCACGGGCTGCAGTCGGCAATGATTGTGCGCTGGCCCGGCAAGGTGAAAGCCGGCGCGGTGACGGACGCGATGGTGGAATACGTGGACGTGACGCCGACGTTCATCGACGCAGCCAGCGGCCAAGCGGTGAAGGGGCTCGACGGAAAAAGTTTTCTGCCGGTGTTGCGCGGCGAAACGCAAACGCACAAGCAGCATGTCTTCGGCATCATGACCACGCGCGGCATCATCAACGGCACCGACGCCTTTGCCATCCGTTCCGTGCGCGGCACGCGCTACAAGTTGATCCTGAACCTCAACCACGAAAGCAAGTTCACCAACGCCTGCACC
>JAPKDK010000214.1 GCA_028872645.1 Verrucomicrobiota bacterium | reverse complement strand
AATTCATCAACGCCAAATCACTGCGCCGGTCGCCATCGAGATCCACCACTTGAAAGGCCTTCACGCTGCCCGCCAGCGGGAGGGCCACCGGTTTGCCCAGCGCGCCCTTGGCGTCCTGATACAGCACGTACAATTTCGATTCGCCCAGCAACAACAAATCCGTGCGGCCATCGCCGTTGAGATCTCCCGTGCCCAGCGCCTTGGGGCTGAGTTGCCCGTCGCGCAGCGCCCAACGCTTCGGCGCGCCCCAGCCTTTGGCCTCGCGATATTGCACCAGCAATTCATTCGGCTCGCCGTAGTACGCAAGGTCCGGCTTTTTGTCGCCATTCAAATCCGCTACCACCAAACTGGAAATGCGTTTCTCCGATGGGATGGATTCAATCCGAAACCGCGCATCCGGCGGCAGCGCGTTCACCGTGTCCTCCGTGACCTTCGCCGGCTTGCCGCCCGTGCGATTGTAAAGCAGCGTAATTTTACTGCGCGGATTATTGACTAAAACCAAATCGCGCCGCCCATCGCCATCGAGATCCGCTTGGCGAATATTATCAATCCCCCGGCCGACCGGAAAAATTTCCGGGCCCAGAAATCCAAACCGTTCCGCCGCCGAGGGCACCCCCGCCGCCATGAGTGTGGAGACGGTAAATAGAGACAAGAGTAATGTGCGCATAATTAACAGGTAAGGCCAAAACATGCGCCGCCCGAAGCCGCTTGACCAGATAAATTGAATCGCCAAGAAGCGAAGACGCCAAGATTGTAAAAAATGGTTTCCCTTGGCGCCTTGGTGTCTGGGCGGTTCAAAATAAGTTCAACCTCATTCCCCCATCAAATGGACCGTCACCTTCCGGCGATGGCCGGCGTGGCGGTGTTCCCATAAATAAATTCCCTGCCACGTGCCGAGCGCCAATCTGCCGCCGGTGATGGGGATGGAAAGATTGACCGCCGTCAACGCCGTGCGGACGTGCGCGGGCATATCATCGGGGCCTTCGTAGTCGTGCTCGAACATCGAATCGCCATCGGGACACACGCGGGCCATAAAGCGCTCCAAATCCCGCCGCACCCCGGGGTCGGCATTTTCCTGAATCAACAGCGAAGCACTCGTGTGCTGCAAATGCAAAGTGGTCAAGCCTTCGGCGAAGCCTGCCTCATCCACCAACGATTCCACTTCGCCGGTGATGTCGTGAAACTCACGGCCCTTCGTCGGCACGGCAAGCGTATGCGTGTGTTGCGAAAGCACGGAGAGGGTTTGCCGCGAAAGTTGCCGAAAGGCAAGCCGCGAGGACGGAGGTGGGCCGCCCTCGCGACTTTTAGGTGGAGCTGAACCGGCGCGGGTGGAGGGCGTTCATCGCCCAAGGGGGATTATTTTCCGCCGGTTCAAACCGCCAGGAGGAGAAGTAGGCGTTGGCATTGTCGATGTCATCCGCGCTCAATTCCCGCAAGAGGAAACTCAGAATGGGCGTGCGCGTGTTCCACTGCGGCAGGTGCTCGAACTCCGCGATGGTGTACACCTCACCTTCCCGCGGCACGGTGGAGGTCCAATCCCAAATCGCGCCGGAAAAGTGGTCGTTGGTGCAAATTACCCGTTGTCCTGCATACCACATTTGCCATTCTCCTTGGTTTAACGTAAGCCGGTTTGGTAAATCGCGCTGGGAAAGTTGTTAACCGAGTGTGAATGAGGGATGAACTCCCAAGGCGCAATTGCGTCTTGGCGGTTCACAAAAAAAGGCGACCCGAAGGCCGCCTTCTAAATTCTAACTCCTGAATTCTTTTTCCTAACTAAATGCCTTTATCGATCATCAGCTTCAGAAGATCGCCGACGCGATTTGAGTAGCCCCATTCGTTGTCGTACCAGCTGATGACTTTGAAGAAGTTTTCGTTTAACTCCATTCCCGCGCCTTGATCGAAGATGCTCGATTTGGGGCAGTGGATGAAGTCGGTGCTCACCACTTCGTCTTCGGTGTAGCCGAGCACGCCGTTGAGATACGTCTCGCTGGCGTTTTTCATGGCGGCGGAAATTTCCGCGTAGCTGGTGCTCTTTTCGGTTTTGAAAGTGAGATCCACCACGCTGGCCGTGGGCGTGGGCACGCGGAAAGCCATTCCGCTCAATTTGCCTTTCACCGCGGGGCAAACGAGGCTCACCGCTTTGGCCGCACCGGTGCTGGCGGGGATGATGTTGATGGCGGCGGCGCGTCCATCGCGCCACGCTTTGCGGCTGGGACCGTCCACAGTTTTTTGCGTGGCGGTGTAAGCGTGAATGGTGGTCATCAAGCCCTCGGCAATGCCGAAGCCTTCCTTGAGCAACACGTGCACCACGGGCGCGAGGCAATTGGTGGTGCAGCTGGCGTTGGAAACAATGTGATGATTCGCCGCGTCGTATTGGTCATCGTTCACGCCCATCACGACGGTTAAATCCTCGCCCTTTGCGGGGGCGCTGATGATGACTTTTTTCGCGCCGGCTTCAAGGTGTCCCTTGGATTTTTCGGCATCGGTGAACAGGCCGGTGGATTCGATAACCACATCGACGCCCAGCTCCTTCCAGGGTAGCTCGGCCGGGGTGCGGGCGCTGACGACTTTCATTTCATCGCCATTGACGATGAGCGTGTCGTCGCCCTGATGTGTGACCTCGCCGGGGAACGTGCCCTGCGAGGAATCGTATTTAACAAGGTACGCGAGATTATCCGCCGGAACGATATCGCCCACTGCGACGACGTCGATCGCCGTGCCCACGAGTCCTTGTTCCACCATCGCGCGGTAAGCCAACCGGCCAATCCGCCCGAAACCATTAATTGCAACTTTGATAGCCATAGTATAGTCCGCCACTGAAAAATGCGGGCCGCCCATCATAGCCACGGCGGCAGCGGCGTCAAGAGCCGAGTCCACCGCTCTCGACATCCCCGCACCGCCGCGCTAATCTCCCGCCGATGACACTGCTGGAAATCAGCGATCTCAGAAAAAGTTTTCGCACGCCCGAAGGTAAAACTCAGGCAGTGCTCGAGGTGCCGTCCTTTTCCCTCAAGACCGGCCAACAACGCGCCCTGCGCGGCGCCAGTGGCACGGGCAAAACGACGTTGCTCAATTGTATCGCCGGCATCCTCAGCCCCACTTCCGGCATCGTGCGGCTCGATGGCCACGACCTCGCCACCGCCAGCGAGCCCCAACGCGATGCCCTGCGCGCGCGCTGCATCGGCTACATTTTTCAAACCTTCAACCTGTTGCAAGGCTACACTTGCATGGAAAACGTGCTGCTCGGAATGAGCTTCGGGCGCGGGCCGGACACCGATGCCGCGCGCGGCTTACTTGATCGCGTGGGGCTCAGCCATCGGTTGCATCATCGTCCCGGCCAACTTTCCGTGGGCCAACAGCAACGCGTGGCCGTGGCGCGCGCGTTGGCCAATCAACCGTTGCTCGTGTTAGCCGATGAACCCACCGGCAATCTTGATCCCCAAAGCGCGCGCGCGGCGCTGCAGCTCATCCGCGAAGTGTGCGAGGAAAGCTCCGCCGCGTTGCTCATCGTGAGCCACGACCCGATGGTGCTCGATCAATTCGACGACTGCCAGGATTTGGCCGAGCTGAACCACGCCGCGCAGGAGGTGACCGCATGACGTGGTGGATGATTATTCGCAACAGCCTGCGGCAACACGCACTCTCCACCGCCATCACTGCGCTGAGCATCGGCCTCGGCGGCGGGCTGTTGATGGCGATTTGGGTGGTGAATTTCCAATCGCAGCGCGCGTTCAAGAATGTCACCGGCGGCTTCGACGCCATCCTCGGCCCGCGCGGATCCGAAACGCAATTGGTGCTCAACAGCCTTTTTCATATGGACGCCTCGCCCGGGCTCATCAACCGCACCGATTACGAAATATTCCGCAAAAGCTATAAACGCTTTTACCGCAACGCCGTGCCCATTGCCGTGGGCGATAATTTTCAGGGCTACCGCATCGTGGGTACCACGCACGATTTGTTTGCCGCCGAACATTCGCCCGGCGAGCCGTATGCGCTGGCGGTGGGCGATTATTTCATCCGCAACGACAAACAGTGGAACAAGGAGGCGGTGATCGGCGACACCGTGGCGCGCAAGCTCGGCTGGCGCGTGAATCAAAAGTTTAGTCCCTATCACGGCCTCAACTTTGCCGAAGGCCAGCAACCACACAAGGATGAGTACATCGTGGTGGGCATTCTGCGCCCCACCGGTACGCCGGCCGACCACGTGATTTGGATTCCCATTGAGGGCCTGCAACAAATGGACGGACACGACGCGCAATACGCCGGCGACGTCAGCGCCGTGCTCGTTCAGCTCAGCACTAATACCACCGCGCGCGCCTTCGGGATGAATAGTCTCGACGCCATTTACAACAAAGGTACCGATCACTTGACCTTCGTGAAATCCACCGCCGACGTCGTGGCGCGGCTGTTCGACCGGCTCGGTTGGGCGGAAAAAGTACTGCGGTGGGTGGCGCTGCTCGTGGCCGTGGTGGCGGCGGGATCGGTGCTGGCGAGCATTTACAACACGATGAATGAACGCCGCCGTGAATTTGCCATCCTGCGCGCGCTGGGCGCTGGGCGCGGCACGGTGTTCGGCGTCATCGTGCTCGAGAGCGCCACCATCGCGGCGCTCGGAGCGGTGATTGGGTTTGCCGTGTACGCCGGAATTATGTTTGCCGCTGAGAGCATCCTGCGAAATGAAATCGGCGTCACCCTCCATCCCTTCGAACAACACCCCGTGATGGCCATTGTGCCCGTGGGGCTGGTGGTGCTCGGCGCAGTGGTAGGCATCATCCCCGCTCTCAAAGCTTATCGCACCGACGTAGCCGAAAACCTCATCCCGCAAAGTTAAAATGAAAAACTTTTTCTCAATTCTGTTGTTGGCCATCGCCCTTGGTTGCGGCGACAGCCACAATCACGATGGGCATAACCACAATCACAATGAAGGCGACGCTCACGGTCACAAGGCTCCGCACGGCGGGGTGTTGGTGAATGTTGAGAACGAATTTTGCCATCTTGAGTTTGTTCTCGAGCCAGGGACCACGCGGCTGCAACTGCACGCGATGCGCTTTCATCCACGCGAAGCGCCGGTGAAATTTTTCATGGAAAAAATCGAAGCTATCGCCAAAGTCGGCAAAGCCGAAAAAACTATCATTTTCAAACCCACCGAACTCGATGGGGTAACCTCCACCACCCAGCCCACCTCTGTTTATGTGGCCGAAATCGATTGGCTAAAAGATACTCCCACTTTTTCCGGCACCCTCACCGAACTAATAATCGAAGACAAAACACTTACAAAAATAACTTT
>JAPKDK010000213.1 GCA_028872645.1 Verrucomicrobiota bacterium | reverse complement strand
TGCGGCCGGGCACGTATGACATCACCTCGCCGCGTTACGATCAACGCGATGATTTATTTGCCGCCACCGCCCAGCCCGAGCCGGCGACGAGTGATACGATTTTCCCGCTCACTAGCGCGGAGGCGCAATTGTTTGAGGAACTTTTTGCCGAGGCGGGAATGCCGGAAGTGGAGCCGGGGCAGTTCATCGAGTACGCGCGCCGAGCCATCACCGAGCGTGAGCGTGCCAAGTTCATTTTCACACGACACCTTTCCGATGCGCTGGAGTTGATCGCGCATTGGGGCAGCGACACGCGGCTGGACCGCGACGCGCTCTCGCATCTCACGGTGCAGGATTTACTCAATCACCTCGTCAGCCCGGTGCTGAATGATCCCGAGCTGCACTTTGAAGATCTTGTGGAACAACGCCGACGCGAACAGGAAAACGTGGACGGCATTCGCCTCGGCTATCTCATCCGAGATCCGGGCGATTTTTATGTAGTGCCGCTGCACCGTAGCGCGCCCAACTTTGTCGGCAACCGCCACGTGGAAGGCGAGCCACTGCGGCTCGGTAACCAATCCCGCGGCCACGGCCAACTGAGCGGTCGCATCATTTGCATCGAAAATGCCGATCCGGGATTTGACTGGATTTTCACACGCAACATCGCCGGCCTTGTCAGCAAGTTCGGCGGCGCCAATAGCCACATGACCATCCGCTGCGCCGAGCTCGGCCTGCCCGCGGCCATTGGCGTGGGCGAACAAACTTTTGAACGCATTGTCGCCGCCAACCGGGTGGAGCTCGATGGCGCGGCGAAATTACTCCGACCTATTTATGGCTGAACGTATTGGCATCACAATGAGAGTAGGACAATCCGCCGGTTCCGATGAACTGCGCGATTGCTTGGCCCAGGATTGGGCGCGCTATATGGCCGCGCTCGCACCGGATGTGGCGTGGGTGCCCATCCCAAACCTCGGCGCGGCAGTGGCGGAGTTCATCCAGCATTGGCAGCTCGATGGGTTTATTTTGTCCGGCGGCAATGACCTTGGCACTTGTCCCGTACGCGACCAGACCGAGAACACCGTGATCGACCACGCCGTGCGCAACGCACTGCCGGTTTTTGGTGTGTGCCGTGGGATGCAATTGCTGCAACAACGCGGCGGAGGCGCACTGCGCCGATGCGAACCCAAAACTCATCTAGCCCAAAAACACACCGTGCATTTGCGAACAGACTTGCTGGAATTTGATGCGCCCGGACGCGCCACGGTAAATTCATTTCACAACTGGGCCGTGCCCGCGAACACACTTGCCCCATCGCTCGAACTGCTGGCCGCCAGCGATGATGGCTGCGTGGAGGCCGTGCGCCACCGCGCCGCACCCATCGCCGCTGTGCAATGGCATCCCGAACGCGATGGGGATAACTTGCAGGCGCAACTGGATCGGAACCTGCTGTGTACTACTTTAGGTTGGAAGGAATAAAAAAATGCGCGCAATCATTTTAGCAGCCGGTCGCGGCTCCCGAATGGGAGGCCTCACCGAAGATCACCCGAAATGCCTCACGCCTTTCGCCGGGCGCACGTTGCTCGAGTGGCAACTGGGAGCACTGCGCGCCGCCGGCATTCGCGACATCGCCATCGTGCGCGGTTACCTCGCCGAATCGCTTAACCCCGCCGATTGCATTTGGTTTGAAAACCCCGAGTGGGCCCGCACCAACATGGTGAGCACCCTCGCCTGCGCCAGCCAATGGCTCCAGCGCGATGACTGCATCGTGTCTTATTCCGACATCGTTTATCACCCCGCCATTCTTGAGCAACTTATTTTTAACAACGGCGAATTGGTCATCAGTTATGATCAGGAATGGCTGCCGCTCTGGCGCGAACGCTTTTCCGATCCGCTGGAAGACGCCGAAACCTTCCGACTGCGCGACAATGGCGCGCTCCAATCCATCGGCGATCGCGCGGATGAGGTCACCGACATCGAAGGTCAATATATGGGCCTACTCAAAATTTCTCCAGCCGGTTGGCGCCGCATCGAGGTGATCCTCGACGACCTGCCCAAGGCGCGGCGCGACCGGCTGGATATGACTTCGCTGCTCCAGCTATTGCTCGAAGACGGCGCGGAAATCAACGCCACCCCCACTCAAGGCCGATGGTGCGAAGTGGATAGCGAAACCGACCTACGCCTGTACGAAGAGCGCCTCGGCCGTCCCAATTGGGATCATGATTGGCGCTGGGAAGACACTGTGACCGCATGACCGAAAACTTAAACAACGAAGGCCGCGTGCTTTGGATTACCGGACTTTCCGGCTCCGGAAAAAGCACCATCGCCGCCGCCGCCGCCGGGCAATTGCGCGCGCGTGGCGAGCGCCCCGTGGTGCTCGATGGCGATGCCGTGCGCGCCGCGATCGCCGATTCCAAAACCGGCCACGACGTCACCAGTCGCCTTGCCAACGCCTACCGCATCAGCCGCCTCGCGCAGTTGCTTGCCGAGCAAGGGCAAACCGTCATCGTGCCCACGATGTCGCTCTTTCACGAAATCCACGAATGGAACCGAGCCCATTTGCCGAATTATTTTGAAACTTGGGTGGATGTCGACTGGGCCGAATTATGCCAACGCGATGCCCGCGGCCTTTACGGCCGAGCCGCTCGCGGGGAAGTCAAAAATGTGGCCGGATTCGACCTCGAATACGATCGCCCCGCCCAACCCGATTTAGTACTGAACAACAACCCACCACTGCGGTCGGCAACCGAACTGGCAAATGAACTCCTGCGTTCCGCCCTCGGCCTGCATCCGCTTTCGCAACGGCCGCACGTGGTTTTTTATAACCTCCCCAACTCCGGTGCCTCCGCGCTGGTGCCCATCCTCGAGGAGTTGCTCGAAACCCAAGCCTACGCCAAGCTCTCCAGCCCCGACGAGACGCATCGCTTTTCTTCCATGCTCAAGTCCGGCGATCCCGTGTTCCATTGGACCCATCATCCGCTGGAAACATTCGCCGCCGAGCTCGACCGCGAAGATGTCCGCTTCATTTGCCTCACCCGCGATCCGCGCGACGTTTTGGTGTCCTATATAAAAGACATCATCCAAGCCGGCAGCCACGAAGGCAAACCCGAGCATCAACTATTTCAGGAAGCCATTCGATCCGGCTTCAATCAGTGGTTCGAGCAAGCCCACGCCTGGCGCGCGCTGGAGCAGCCCAATGTTTTTCAACTGGATTTTACGGCTATAAAAACCGACATCCCAGCCACAGTGCGGCAGTTGATGGATTTCATCGGTATTCCCGCCAGCTCCGCAACGGTTAGCGCGCTTTGCCAAAAACACAGCTTCGAGCAAATCACCGGGCGGGCGCGTGGCGAAAACGGCCACACTTTGCGCGGCCAATTCATGTATCGCAAAGGCATCACCGGCGATTGGGCCAATCATTTCGACGGCCAAACCGCGCGGCTATTCCAGCGCCGCTTCGGCCGTTACCTGCGCGCCTGGGGCCACGAACCGACCGACCAATGGGCCGAGACCCACGTCCAACGCTGCCGCGACGAACGGCCCAGCACGCCGTTCGACGGCACTCTATTTGCGAGCATGTTGCAGCTGGAACAAATGACCGTGCGCATCAACGGGCTCACCGCGCCGACGCGCTTTAACCCCGATCAACAAATCAAAAACCTTTTCCAATCCAAACCCAGAATTGATTTAAACTAATATGAAAACAGAATGGGACTATACCGAACTGGCGCCGCATTATTTGAATCGGCCGGACTATGCCGTGGAAGCGGTGGTGCGTTTTTGTGACCTCGCCGAGCTGCGGCAGGATGCCGCCGTGTGCGACGTGGGTGCGGGCTCCGCGCATCTCACCAAGTTACTCATGGCGCGCGGCTGCAATGTCGCTGCCGTGGAGCCCAACGACGCAATGCGCGCGGTGGGTATGCGCGTCACCGCCAACAAACCCGTGCAATGGCACGTGGGTACCGGCGAGGCTACCGGCCAACCGGATAACGCTTTTGACGCGGTGACATTCGGGTCATCCTTTAACACCACCGACCGCCCGGAAGCCCTGCGCGAAACACAACGCATCCTGCGGCCGAATGGTTGGTTTGCCTGTTTGTGGAACCACCGTGATCTGAACCATTCGCTTCAAGCCGAGGTGGAAGATTACATCAAAAGCCGCATCGACGGCTACGGCTACGGCACGCGACGGGAAGACCAAACAGAAGTCATCCGCGAAAGCGGCCTTTTTGGAGAACCGATTTTTATTGAAGCCTCGTATGTGGCACGCGTTCCGGCGGAGGCATACGTGGAAGCGTGGCGCTCGCACGGCACGCTCCAACGCCAGGCGGGAGAAGCTTTCGCGGGCATCATCGGCGGCATCGAAGCGATCACCGCGGGGCACGGCAAAGTGCTGGGGGTGGGCTACACCACGCGCCTGTGGGCCGCGCAATTGAAGGATTAAATTTATGAAACACGTTGTTTTTTACAATCTACCCAACGCAGGGGCGTCCATTGTGATGCCGGTGCTGGAGGAATTCGCGAAGGCGTCGGGCTGCGATTTTTTCTCCGGCCCTTTGGAACTGGAAAAGTTGGCGGCAGATGTCGCCGCGGGCAAACGCGCATTCCACTGGACGCACAGCGGGCCGGAGCTCTTTGGCGATTTCGTGGCACGGGATGATTTTCGATTTATCTGCCTCACGCGCGACCCACGTGATGTGCTGGTGTCGCACGTGAAAGACGCCATCCATTGTGGGTTGTATGATGAGGATAAAACTGAAACCGAATTGTATCTCGAGTATGTGGATAAAGACTCTGATTTTTTTGATTTATTTGACGATGCAAATTCTTGGCGGGCACTTGAGCAGGCCAATGTGATAAACCTCACGTTTGAGGAATTGAAGCGAAATATTCCCGCCGGATTACGGCGCATTTTGGATTTTGCCGAAGTGCCGGCCACCGACGCCGCGCTGCAAGAATCGTGTGCGCGGCACAGTTTCGAAAAAGTCACCCAACGCCGGCGCGGCCAAATGGGGAAAACCGTGCGCACGCAGTACATGTTCCGCAAGGGCATTTCCGGTGACTGGGCCAATCAATTTGATGGCGACGTGGCGCTGAAATTCCACAAAGGATTAGGCGGCGTAATGCGCCAATGGGATTATGAATCCAACGGCGAATGGGCACGCACCCACGCCCGCTACAAATCCGCTGACCGGCTTTCCGCGCGTGAAAAATTGGGCGATCTGCTGGGTAAACGAAACTCAAACACTGTATAAGCATGATCAGCCTACTCATTACCTCACGCATCGAAAGCAATCCCAACTGGGGTTTGCCAAA
>JAPKDK010000212.1 GCA_028872645.1 Verrucomicrobiota bacterium | reverse complement strand
TCGCCGATGCTTACGTGGAACTCCTCGGCCAACGCGACACGCGCGGCACGGTCACCTTTATGAGCCCCCAACAAATGGACGGCGAACTCCCCGCCGTGGCCGATGACCTTTACGCCCTCGGCTCCACCCTTTACGAACTGCTCACCGGCGAGCCGCCCTTCCACACCGGCGACCTCAGCCACCAAGTCCAAGCCGTGCCCCCTCAACCCATCGCCGCCCGCTTGCGGGAAAAACAAATCGAAAGCGACACCCCCGAGCCCATCGCGCAGCTCATTATTAATTGCCTCGATAAAGACCCAGCCCAACGCCCCGCCTCCATCCGCGCCATCGCCCACGCGGTGGATCCGGTCGCCTCCACCCAACCGCTCTTCATCACCCCACCGCCGGCTACCGCCCGCGCCACCGGCCGCCAAACCGCGCCCTCGCCCCGTCGCAGATTCTCCGCCGAATTTTACATCGTAATGGCTCTGATGGCCGTGTTGGTGGCCATCGCCGCGGTGACGTTGTGGATTGTGTTACGAAAATAATGTAGCCCGGCCCGCTGGGTCCGGGTTGGTAGGGACACGCTGCTGCGCGTCCCTACCGAAAAACCTTGGCGTCTTTGCGCCCTGGCGGTTCAAAAAAATCACCCCATAAAAGTTCAACCGGCCGGGAGCAGAAGTTGCTTCCCGACCGGTTGTTTTGCTTCCCCCAACTGAAAACCATTAAAGATTGGGGAGGGCGTTTATTTGGAGAGATTCAATCTATCGTCGCAGTAATTCCAGGGCCGTCCGGGGGAGGTTGTTGGCTTCGCGCAGCATTTGCGTGCCGGACTGCACGAGGATTTGCTGGCGGGCGTATTCGGTGCTCTCCGAAGCCACGTCCACATCAGTGATACGGCTCTTGGCTTGGCTGAGATTTTGTTTGCTCGTGGTGAGCTGGCCGTTGGTAAATTCAATCCGCGATTGAATCGCGCCCAAACCGGCTCGATCCAAATGCAGTTGGCTCAATGCGTCAACAATCTTGGTGAGCGCTTTTTGCGCCCCGGCAACCGTATTGAGATCTACCCCGCCTTGATCCGTGGCAACCGCCGAGAGATCCTGCAGAGTAGAAACCGTGGAACCGGAGCCAATCACCGTAGCCGCCGCATCCTCGCCGCTGGCGATGGGGCTGACACTGACGTAGTAGCCTTTGCTGACGGCTTTACGGTGCTGACCCTCCAAATCACCGTTGCCCACCGGTTCACTGCCAATAAAGCTGTCCTTGACGATGGCTGTGTAATTAGGCCCCGTAAATCCGCCATTGCCATTTGCGGCAACGGTGAGATCAACCGTGGTGAAATCGCCGGAATTAAACGTGGTGGAGTTAGCCGTGGGCGGGGCTTCTTTTACTGGGCCTTTAGAACCACCTTGATTATATGTTCCGGCCGCATCAACTCGAACAAACGTGCCGGCCAGCAGCTTGTCGTCACTGGCACCACGGGAAGAAGTGGACCAACGGTTACCCAGAGTTAACGAATCATCGTAATATAAATCCTGATTCAGCTTGTTTGCACCGGTATTGAGCTTCCAAACGTCGGAGTTGACCACATAACCGGCCTTGCTGGTTTTGTAAATCTCTTCAGTGGTCTTCCAGGCTTGTTCCTTGAGCGCATCGGAATAAACGGATGCACTCAAATCCACACCGCCGATGGTAAAGGTGTTGCCATCGGCATCGATAGTGATATCCACGGAAGACCCGTCGAACAGTGGCACGCCATTGAAATCCTTGTCTTTTGTGTCGCGCACATACGCCATGAGCTGCTGGAATTCCTCGTTATACAAGGCACGATCAGACGACTGCTTGGTGTTATCCTGCGCCATCATGGCCAGCTCACTCATGCGGGTAAACGCGCTGTCGATAGATTTGATGTAGCCGTCTTGCGTTTGCGTGAGGCTCATCGCGTTGCCAAGGTTGTTTAGCACCGAATCGAGCCGCCGAATCTGCGATTCCAGTCGTGCGCTCACCGCGAGGCCCGCAGCATCATCGGAGGGATTGATAATCTTCGAGCCGGAGCTCAACCGCGCCAGCGACTTCGCCAATGCATTCTGACTGACCATCAAATGAGAGGCCGTCCGCTGCGCTTCAACATTAGTATTAATAACCATATGCCTGTTTCCTTCAGTTAGGTTCTCATTCTATAAAAACCGTTTCGGGACCAAGAGAAGCAACCGCCGTGCCAACTTTTGGGAATAAGTCTAATTCCAGTTATTTTTCTATGAAACAACTAAAAACCTCAAAATAATCACACAAAAACTCAGTCATTTAGATGAAACTAGAAAAAATGCGAGTTTTAGTGCAACCCAAGAAAGGCAAGAATTGCCGTTACGGATTTTGAAAGGGGCAAATGTGCCGGTTGGCGGTGAGCCAATGTAGCCCGTACCGGGGGCCGGAGTGATCTTCCGTCAACCTTAACTCAAAGGCCGAAGAAGTTCCAAGACCATCCCCTGCCGGGCATTGGCTTGTCGCAATGCGTGCACGGCGCTTTGGGCTCGGATTTGTTCGGAGGCGAGGCGGGTGCTTTCCTGCGCCACATCGGTGTCGCGGATGCGGCTGGCGGCGGCGGTCATACTTTCGCGTTGGGAAGTGAGCTGCGCGCTGGCGGCTTCCAAGCGGCTGAGCGTGCCGCCAATGTCCGCGCGTTCTATGGAAACGCTGGCCCCCGCTGCCGAAGTGGCATCGAGCGCGGCGCGCGCGCCTTCCATTGAGGTGAGGCGCGTGGTGTTGGCGGTGAGCACATTAAATTCATCGGTAAACAAATCCACGTCACCCATCGTCATCGAATCGCCATCGGGGCTCACCGTCACCTCGCGAGCTTGGCCGTCGAAGAGGGTCACGTCATTGAGCTGCGCGGTGCGCACGTCGTTCACCATTCCTTTGAGCTGCTTAAATTCCGTATCGTACAGCGCGCGAATGTCATCGGGCATCGTGCCGTCCTGCGCGAGCATCGCCAACTCGCCCATCCGACTCACGATTCCGTCCAGTCCGCGCAAGTGCGCCTCTTGCATTTGGGCAAACGAACCGGCACTGGAAACATTCCGGCTCGCCGCATCCAGCCGCGCCAACTGCGCATCTAACCGCGTGGCCACCGCCAACCCGGCGGCATCATCCTGCGGCGCGAGCAATTTATTGCCGCTCGAAAGCCGCAACGACGACTGCGCCACGCCGCTGATATGCTGCGAAAGCAAATCCGCAAAGCGCACACCCTCGTTGTTGTTAACGGAAATCATCGTGTTCCTGAAGCAATGTTACCCGAAAATGGCGTTTACGCAAGCTGGGAGGGATATGCTGCGCGTGGCCCTCCCGAGTCCTAGCGCGAAAACAACGCATCGGCGGCTGCCAGTGTTTCGTGGGAGCCGATGTCCAGCCAATCGCCGGGGACGACCCAAGTGTGGACGGGTTGTTGAGGGTAAAGCCATTGGACGAGGCGGCCGGGTTGGTCGGGGTTGTGGCCTTCTTTTATATAGCGGCGGATTTCGGGCAGGACGGCGCGCGGGTAATAATAGAGGGCGATGCCGATGAGGGTACTTTTGGGGGCGTCGGGTTTTTCTTCAAAACTAATGAGACGGCCGGATTCGTCCACGGCAACAACGCCGTATTTTTTGGCTTCATCGAGCGAGCCCACATCGTGTAGGCCGAGCACGGGGGATTGCGTTTCGCGGCAGCGATCGCCGAAGCCGCGCAGGTCGCCGGTGAAAAGATTGTCGCCGGCGATCACGAGCACATCGTCGTCGATGGCTTCGCGTTCGATGACGTGATGCAAATCGCCGATGGCGCCGAGGCGGTCTTCGTTGCTGCTGGTGCCGTCGTTGATGATGGTGCCGTTGAAGTTGGGATGCGCTATTTGGTATTCCGCGAGCCAGTTTTCAAAGTGGCCGGTGAATCTTTCGTTGGTGACGACGAGCGTGCGCTCGATGCCGCCGATGGCCGCACTGCTGGTGAGGACGTGCTCGATCATCGGCTGGCCATCAACGGGCAGCAGCGGTTTAGGAGTGTGCTCGGTGAGCGGGTGCAGCCGTGTGGCGTAGCCGGCGGCGAGGATGATTTGCTTCATGGCACGGTGTGGAAAATGCCCGGCGCGGCGCGCTGCACCATGGCGCGGGATTGCACGAGAATGTCCACGCTGCTTTCGCATTCGAGTGCCTGCACGGCGAGTTGCTCGCATTCGCTATGGTCGAGATGCCGGATGAGGTATTTGATTTGCAGCAACATTTGCGGCGCCACGCTCAGCTCGTCCACGCCGAGGCCGAGCAGCAGCGGGATGGCGGTGGAATCGCCGGCCATCTCGCCGCACACACCGGTCCAAATGCCGTGCCGTCGTCCGGCGTCAATGGTCATTTGCAGCATCCGTAATATCGCCGGGTGCGTGGGGTCATATAAATCGGCCACCTTTTCGTTAAGGCGATCCACGGCCAGCGTGTACTGAATGAGGTCGTTGGTGCCGATGCTGAAAAATTTGGAGTGCTTGCCGAGCGTGTTGGCGGTGAGGACGGCGGACGGGATTTCGACCATAATGCCGACCTCGAGTTTTTCATCGAAGGGGACGCCTTCGGCGCGGAGTTCGTCCATACAAACGGCGAGCAGCGCGTTGGCTTCGGTGAGTTCTTCCACGCCGGAAATCATCGGGTACATCAGCTTCACATTGCCGACGGCGCTGGCGCGGAGGAGGGCGCGCAGTTGCACGCGGAAAATATCCTTGCGCGCGAGGCAAAAGCGAATGGCGCGCCAACCGAGGAAAGGATTGGCCTCGTCGGTTGCGCCGATGGCGTGGCTGATTTTATCCGCGCCAATATCGAGTGTGCGGAAGATCACCGGCTCGGGCGCAAGCGCCTGCGCGACGCGTTCGTAGCTGATGGCTTGCTCGTCCTCATCGGGCAATACTTCGCGATCGAGAAACATATACTCGGTGCGAAACAGCCCCACGCCTTGCGCGCCGCAATCGAGCACGGCGGCGGTGTCGCTGATTTGCTCGACGTTGGCAGAGAGAATAATTTGATGCCCATCGAGCGTGATGGCGGGGCTGTCTTTGATTTTCAGCAGCTTGGCCTGGATGTCTTCCTGTTCTTTTTCGAGTTGGCCGTATTCGAAAAGCGTTTGGTCGGTGGGATTGATCACCACCACGCCGTTGAAGCCATCGAGCAACGCGTAATCGCCGGTGGCCATGCGTTCGCAGGCGGTCTTGAGGCCCACCACGGCGGGGATGCGCAACGAGCCGGCGATGATGGCGGTGTGCGAAGTTTTGCCGCCGACATCCGTGGCGAAGCCGAGCACGTGCTCTGGATTGATCTG
>JAPKDK010000211.1 GCA_028872645.1 Verrucomicrobiota bacterium | reverse complement strand
GAGTTGGCCCAGCCCGAGGGCACGCCCAGCACATTTCAAATGGTGGGTATTGAGTCGAGCATCATCATGCATCCGCGCGTGTGGAAAACTTCCGGCCATTACGATTTGTTTGCGGACCAGATGGTGGATTGTCGGACGTGCAAGAGTCGTTTCCGCGCGGATCACGTGGCCAGCAGCGAGTGCCCGCAAAAACCCAGCAAATGCCCCGGCGAACACGAGGCGTGCGACCTGACGGAACCGCGCGATTTTAATTTGATGTTCGAGACGTACGTGGGCGCGCTGCGTGATGAGGAGAACAAGGCGTTCCTGCGGCCCGAGACGGCGCAGGGGATGTTCGTGAATTTCAAGAACGTGATGGATAGCAATCGCGTGAAAATTCCCTTCGGCATCGCGCAACAGGGCAAGAGTTTCCGCAACGAGATTACCCCGCGCAATTTCACCTTCCGCACGCGGGAATTCGAGCAGATGGAAATGGAGTTTTTCTGTCATCCGGATGAATCGCCGAAGTGGTACACCTACTGGCGTGATCGGCGTTTCAAGTGGTACACGGATCTGGGCATCGACCCTGCGAAATTGATTTTGCGCGACCACGATGCCGACGAGCTGAGCCACTATTCGGTGGGCACGGCGGATGTGGAGTATGCCTTTCCGTTTTGCGAGGAAGGCGAGTTCGGCGAGTTGGAAGGCATCGCCCATCGCGGCGATTTTGATCTGCGCTCGCACATGGAAGGCAAACTCGTGCGCGAAGGCGATAAGCTCGTGGTGGAGCTGGGCGAGGACGGCAAGCCAAAGTACCCAGGCAGCGGCAAGGACATGACCATCCTCAACGAGGAAACCAAGGAACGCTACGTGCCGCACGTCATCGAGCCGGCCGCCGGTGCCGATCGCACGGTGCTGGCGTTTATTTGCAACGCGTATAACGAGGAAACCATCACCAACGACAAGGGCAAAGAAGAGACCCGCGTCGTGATGAAATTTCACCCCCGCATCGCGCCGTACAAAGTGGGCGTGTTCCCGTTGCTCAAAAACAAACCCGAACTCGTCGCCAAAGCGCGCGAAGTCTGCACCTTGCTGCGTCCGCACATGGCGGTGTTTTACGACGAAGGCGGCGCCATCGGCCGACGCTATCGCCGCCAGGACGAAGCCGGAACCCCCTTCGGCGTCACCATCGACTTCGACACCCTCGGCGAACAAGGCGAGGAACTCAAAGACACCGTCACCCTCCGCGACCGCGACACCATGGAGCAGACAAGAATGCCGATTGGCGAGCTGCTGGCGTTTTTGCTGGAGAAGATTCGGTAGCCGCCCATACTCGCCGCGTGACCCCCACCGAAGCTGCCAAGCTGCTCGATCAATTTCGCGCTGGAAAAATCAGCCGCGCGAAGGCACTCGCTGCGTTGGGCGCGGCGCCCATCACCGACCTCGGCTTCGCGCAGGTGGACCAACATCGCGCGCTGCGGCAGGGCTTTCCGGAGGTCATTTACGGCAGCGGCAAAACACCCGTGCAAGTCGTCAAAATCGCCGCTGAGATTCTCAAGCAAAACGATCGCGTCCTCATCACCCGCATTACGCCCGACCACGCCAAGGCTCTAAAAAAGAAATTCAAGAAAACCGTCCATCACGAGACTGCCCGCTGCGCGGTCATTGAGAAAAAGAAAACCAAACCACGCGCGGGAACCATCGCCATCCTCTCCGCCGGCACCAGTGATTTGCCGGTAGCCGAGGAAGCCGCCGTCACCGCCGAGGCCATGGGCAATCGCGTGCAGCGCATCCACGACGTCGGCGTCGCCGGACTGCACCGCCTCCTTGCGTGTGCCGAAGATTTCCGCGCGGCAAATGTGTTGATTGTCGTCGCCGGCATGGAAGGTGCGCTCCCCAGTGTGGTGGCCGGCCTCGTTGACAAACCCGTCATCGCCGTTCCCACCAGCATCGGCTACGGTGCGAGTTTTGAAGGTGTGGCAGCCTTACTCGGTATGCTCAATAGCTGCGGCAGTGGCGTCACTGTCGTCAACATCGACAACGGATTCGGCGCCGCCTACGCCGCCAGCCAAATCAATGCCTTGGTGGCAAATTCATAATGAGAACATTCTTGGACTATTCAATTATCATAACAGTGTGGTTTGGTGTAGTTGTCGGTTGTGCGGCTCCAAAGACGCAGCCCGTTGTTTATGCGAAACTGAAAGAAGCTTCGGTGGAGATTCTGGTGAATGGCCGCTTAGCCGGTTCAGGCAGTGTGGTGGATGCACAAGGGCATGTTTTCATTGCCAACCACATGGTTCCCGGTGATGAAGCAAAGGTCGAAGCCCAATCGACGGCCTTGGGGCGTCATCCCATCCAACTCGTTGCGCGGGATCGTGCCCATGATTTGTTATTGCTCAAATTACCTGCGCGCGACCAGCCATATCCGCATCTATCCCTGGCCAAAGCCAATACGAAGGCCGGGCAACCGGTTTATTTGTTTGGGGCGCCGGTCTTTCGGCATCATGTGATGATATCCGGAACCGTGGCACGCGATCGCCCGACGTTTGAGTTTTATGATGGCGCGTTCCGGGAAATTCTTCACATCTCCGCCATATCTCCCATTGGCACGTCAGGTGGGCCGTGGGTTAATGCGCACGGCGAATTGATCGGCGTGCAGAGCGCGGCCATGACGATCAATGGCGCGCATCAAGGGATAGCTTATGCGGCTCCGCTAGCATCATTACGTCGGTTGCTGGAGAAAAAGGAAACTGTACACAGCGCAACAATGCAGACCGGTGTTGAGGAATTATGGGGGCAAGATCCGAAGTTTATTGCTCAGTTACCGAAAGGTGTGCGCGGCCTGGTAGTACGTCAGCTCCGTGCGAATGGAGTCGCCGCCACGGCTGGGCTGAAGGAGTGGGACGTCATTGTGGCCGCCGACGGCAAACCCGTTGAGCGTACCAAAGATTTATTAAACCGTATCCGTGCCAAACAACCCGGCCAACATATCAAGCTCCGTGCCACTGATCGTATGGGGAAGAATTCCCGCGAAATCACCATAAAGCTAAGTCCGATTCGCTAGGCCTTGGCTTGCCTCGTTCTTACTTGTTCGGTCTTGGGAAACGCTGAGGCACTGGGGCGATGTTCCCCTTCTCCTTGTCGCGAAGCTGCTTTTTCAACTCTTTTTTAGAGAGTGTACCATTACCACCTGAAGCACGTTTCTTGTTCTGATTGAAGGTGATTGACTCAACTATGGTTCCATCAATGGTTGCGGTGCCGAAGTCCGGGCTTTCAACTTCCAGTTTCCCATCCTTCCAGCTCTTCAGCGAGAAGGTTAATGAACCGTACCCCTTAAGCTTGGCGTTCACTACTCCCTTCGGCAGCTTTTCATTTATCGGGGCATTATTGCCAGCGAACTGAATCAAGCCCGTGCGGTTGAGGGGTACGTTTACGGCGCCAAAGCTGATTGTTTTCAAATGGATAATATTTTCACGGACGCTAATGACACTGCCCGACATCGTATCATCATTGGCCAAGCGCAAAAAGTCCTCCTTGGGCGACCCCAACGTATCCTTGAAACTCACCGGCAGGCTGCCGTCCCATTGTTTGATGCTGATGTTGCTGATCCTCACGGGATAGGAGGCGCGGGAAGTGAAAACCAAGCCGGCACCTTTTCCGGCGAATTCCCCCTTGTCCTTCCAGTTGGAAATTTTCTGGCCATTAATAAACAGTATGAAAGTCCGTTTCTTTCTGTCCACACGGAAGGAGAAGCGAGCCCGGGATCCGATGCCGGTGAGGTTGACCCGCGCGTTTGATCCCAATCGGTTTGAAACAGGCTCTCCATCCTGCATCTCGTGGCGGGACAGGTTGGCACCGGTTTGACTGAGCTTTAGCGAATAAGAGTTCCCGTTGCTTCCGGACTTCAGGTTGTCCGAGAAAAAATTAACGTTCAGGTTGAAGTATGCGGATGACCGACCCGTTGGTGTTTTCCAATCCAGATCAAATTCAGTGATCGACTTGTCGGGGAATTCAACTTCTCGGCCTACCATCGCGCCGGAGCCGGTGCTTTCAAATGAGTTGGCCTTGAATTGGAACATACCGCCGGGCACATTTTTCTTTGGCAAATTACCCGGGATGGCTTTCGGAGGTATGAAGTTATTTAGGACACCTTTCTTTCCACCTGCATTCTTGGCGGTGCTGAAGACCCAGTTCTTTTCTGACTTTGGGCCTTTGAACGTGACTTGCCCGCTTCCCCCTCTTGCAGGAATGATTGCCTTTATGGCGGTACGCTTGAACTCGAGCCGGCCGGCATACCAGCTGTTGATCACCACCTTGTCAGCATCAACAATCTCAATCTTGCCGGTCAGCTCATTGCCGCTATTGAGCAGGATGCGCGACTGCGGGGCCTTGGCTGGAGCTTGCCCTTTGAACGTCACCCGATCGATACCTGCCGGATCAATCTGTAGCGCGGGCTTGATGCCGGCAGCTTCCCAGATCAGGCCGATTTTAGGATCAAATTTCACAAACTTGCCGCTAATGATATCCCCGTTGAGCATATAGATTGCTTCCACGCTTTCCCCGGCTTTGCTCATTGCCGGTAATGTAATCATCGGTGGACGTGCTGCTTGTAGCGCAGGGGATATCAGAAAAATAGCGAACAGAATAAAAGCAAAGCGAGTCATCGCTTTTATGATGTGCTGAAAATATTCGGCTCGTCAAGATATCTGAGAAAGGCGTGAGGCTTGCTTTAGACTGGTTCGGCACATATCCGGACTTTATGTTTGTCGCGTGACTAGAGAGGAATTGCTCAAGCAACAGCTAACCGATGAACAACGGAAAATCCTTTCCGATTGTTCAGCTCTCTACAACCGTCTTCCTTCGGATTTTAAAACCAAGCTTGAAGGTTTAATGCATGTTTTTTTGCATGAGGTTGCCTTTGAAGTGAAAGGCTTTGATGAAGTCACCGAAGAGATGCGGATTTGTGTAGCGGCAGAGGCCTGCGTGCTCATCTTGGGTCGGGGCTATGAGAGCTATTTCAAATTGAAGCGGGTCAAAATCTGGAAAGAACTTCTCAAGGATGAGCGCGGCGAGTTCGCGGGCTGGGCTGGTCGCAGAAACGTATCCTTGCACTGGGATAGCGTTCTCTATGGAATGAAACAGGGTAATGATAATTCTAATGTCATTCTCCACGAATTTGCTCATGTGCTTGATCAGGCAGATGATGCGCAAGCACAGAGCATTCCTGTAGCCGAGGATTCAGTCGACAGGCCTAAATGGGAGGAATTATTTAAACGCGAATACCCGAAAATCAAAGCAGCATACAAAGCGGGAAGGGCTCACGCCATAAGAGAATATGCACTCTCGGAC
>JAPKDK010000210.1 GCA_028872645.1 Verrucomicrobiota bacterium | reverse complement strand
ACGAAGATTCTAACGAAGATTCTAACGAAGATTCTAACGAAGATTCTAACGAAGAGAGTAAGGACAACTAACTTTCTCCCTAAACCAATTACTCAAGGCGGCCTTCGGGCCGCCTTTTTTTATTGGGTATCGCCGTTGTTCTTTTTGGCGTAACGGCGTCGTTGGGGTTCGGGGAGGGTGGGATCGACCTTAGGGTAGTAGGTGGCATCACCAAATCGCTCGTTGGCGTCAGCGGCGAGGGCGAGACCGGGCGTAACGTTGAAGTGTTCGTCGGCTTCCACAAAGACGGATTCGCCGCCGGGTTGGCGGAGGCAAAGGAGCAGGGGGATTTTGCCGGGATGGGCCTCGGCCAGTTCGCGCACGTCATCCATTGCGTCGAGCGTGATGGCTTCGGATTTGAGGCGGAGGTGCACTTGTTTGGTGAATTTGGCCGGGGCGTGATGGAGCGGGAAAACGTCCACCGGAAAAATTTTGGGCACGTCTTCGCTGTTGTTCACTTCGCCGATGACCATTAAGGGTTTGTTGAGTTCAAATTGTTCGTTAAATTTTTCGTAATTGTCGCCCACGCACAGCACGGTGACTTGGCCGGTCAGGTCCTCCACAGTGGCGGTGCAGTAGGGTTTGTCAGTTTTTTTGGAGATAGCGCGTTTCACGGCCGAGACCAAACCGCCTACGCGCGAGATGGTGCGATCGTTCAGTTCATTGAGATCGGTGACTTGGTGGGTGGCGTAGTGTTTGAGTGTACCCAAATGCGGTGTGAGCGGGTGGCCGCTTACATAAAAACCAAGCAGTTCTTTTTCGTAAGCGAGGCGTTCCGTGTCATCCCACTCTGGTAAATTACGCAGGGCGGCGGGGATTTCATCGTCCTCGGAATTTTCGGCATCGAGCATGCCGAAGAGAGTTTCCTGCCCACGCGCACGATCGGCGGCGGTGCTGGCGGCGCGGGAGAGCGTGCGCTCAATTTGCGCGCACAAGCTGGCGCGGCTTTGGCCGAAACTATCGCACGCGCCCGCTTTGATGAGCGCATCGAGCACCTTGCGATTGACCGCGCGCAGGTCCACTCGGTTGCAAACATCGCTGAGTGATGAAAAGGGATCGCCCTGATCGCGCGCGGTGAGCATCGCTTCCACGGCGGCTTCCCCCACGCCTTTGATGGCGGCAAGTCCGTAGCGGATGACTTTGCCATCACGCGCGGGGGCGAAGTTTGTGTGGCTTTCGTTGAGGTCCGGCGGCAGCACCTCGAGCCCCATCGCCTTGGCCTCGGTGATGAGGATGGTGAGCTTGGCGGTGTCGCCCATGTCATTGGTGCACACGGCGGACAAAAACTCAACGGGATGATGGGTCTTCAGCCACGCGGTTTGGTAAGCGACAATGGCATATGCGGCAGCGTGCGATTTGTTGAAGCCGTAGCCGGCAAATTTTTCCAGCAAATCAAAAACTTTGTTGGCCTGCGCGGGCGGGATGTCGTTGACTTCCTTACAACCCTTGACGAACGTCTCGCGTTGCTTGGCCATTTCGGAAACTTTCTTTTTACCCATTGCGCGTCTCAGCAAATCTGCGCTGCCGAGCGTGTAGCCAGCAAGCAACTGCG
Source organism: Verrucomicrobiota bacterium (assembly GCA_028872645.1). Classification (GTDB taxonomy): domain Bacteria; phylum Verrucomicrobiota; class Verrucomicrobiia; order Limisphaerales; family UBA1100; genus JACNJL01. Next base: position 3,764 of record JAPKDK010000210.1, on the reverse strand, counting down.
TGGCTTGCATCACTTGCTCCTGATAAATCAAAATGCCGTACGTCTCACTGGAAATGCTTTCGAGCAGCGGATGTTCGTAGCGGATTTCCACATCGCCATGGCGGCGTTTGATGAAATCGGGGATGAGATCCATCGGTCCCGGCCGATAGAGCGCGACCAACGCGGTGATGTGTTCCACCGCCCCCAGTTGAAACCTGCGGCATAAATCGCGCATGCCGCCGGATTCCAATTGGAACACGCCCACGGTTCGGCCTTCGTTTAGCAGATCGTACGTGGCCTGATCGTCCAGCGGCACGTCGTCGATATCAATCTCGATGCCTTTTGTTTCTTTTACCAACCGACATGTGTTGCGGATGACGGTGAGCGTTTTGAGCCCAAGAAAATCCATTTTCAACAACCCCAAATCGCCCACCGGGCCCATCGGATATTGGGTGAGCACCGCGCCATCGGCATCGGTCTTGAGCGGCAGCACATTGACCAATGGCTCCGCTCCAATGACCACGCCGGCAGCGTGCACGGAGGAATTGCGCGTGAGATCTTCGAGCACGAAGGCGGTGTCGATGAGTTCGCGCGTGGTTTCCTCCGAATCGTAAGCCAACTTCAAATCGGGCGATTGCTTGAGCGCGCGCTTGAGGGTGATCTTCAGTTCATCGGGCACCATCTTCGCGAGCCGATCGCATTCGCCGTAGCTGAGTCCCATCACGCGGCCCACGTCGCGGATGACCGATTTGGAGCCCATCGTGCCGAACGTAATAATTTGTGCCACGCAATCGCGTCCGTATTTTTCGCGCACGTACTCGATGAGAAACGGCCGGCGATCATCGGGAATGTCGATGTCAATGTCAGGCGGGTTGACGCGCTCGGGATTGAGAAATCGTTCGAAGAGCAGTCCGTAGCGCAGCGGATCGACGTTTGAAATTTGCAGCAAATACGTCACCAACGATCCCGCCGCCGAACCACGGGCAATACACGCAATGCCGTTCTTGCGGCCGTGCTGAATGAAATCGGTGACGATTAAAAAGTAACTGGTGAAGCCCGTTTTCTCGATGACGCCCAGCTCCATTTGGATGCGGTTAATCACCTTCTCCAACGCCGCGGCTACGGCGGGGTCGTTTAGATCAGCGGGATTTGTTTCCTCAGTGGCTTTAAAATTTGGAAGCAAATTGGCATCCTCGATGGCGCTGCAAATAAATTCTTCGCCCTTCGCTTCGCAGCGGACACCGTAGCGCAGTTGCATCGCTTTAGCCACGAGATGGCGCAGGAATCCTTCGCGCGTGAATAATTCCGGCGGTTCAAAAACCGGATAGTGCAGCTTGCCCAATTCGATTTCCACGTTGCATTGCTCGGCTACGGCGAGGGTGTTGCGCACCGCCTCGGGCACTTCGCTGAAGAGCGCGGCCATCTCGTCAGCGTCGCGCAGATAAAATTGTTCCGGCACGTAGTGCATCCGGTTGGGATCACTCAAGTGGGTTTGGGTGCCGATGCAAATGAGCGCGTCGTGCGCGTGCGAGTGTTCGCGTTTGAGATAATGCACGTCATTCGTGGCGACGAGGTTGAGGTCAAACTCCTTCGCCCACGGGATGAGCTGGGCGTTCACCTTGGATTGTTCGTTGATGCCGTGGTTTTGCAGCTCGAGAAAGAATCGTTCCTTGCCGAAGATTTGCTTAAACCAATCGATGCCTGCGCGCGCTTGGTCGGCGTCATCGCGCATGATGGCCTGCGGAATCTCGCTTGCCAGGCAGCCGCTGAAGGCGATGAGGCCTTCCTTGTGTTGCTCGAGCAATTCCTTGTCGATTCGCGGCTTGTAATAGAAACCTTCGAGATGCGCGGCGGTGGTGAGGCGCACGAGATTTTTGTAGCCGGCCTCGTTCTCGGCAAGTAGCAGCAAATGATTGTAGCCGTCTTTGCTGCCTCGGCTGTTCGCCTTTTTATCAAACCGACTACCCGGCGCAATGTAAACTTCGCAGCCGATGATCGGTTTCACGCCGGCCGCTCGGGCCTTTTCATAAAAATCCACCACCCCGTGCATCACCCCGTGATCGGTAATCGCCAGTGCGGGAAACTCCAACTCCACCGCGCGGTCCACTAACTTGTCCAGACGGCACGCCCCATCGAGCATCGAAAACTCGCTGTGCACGTGCAGGTGAACAAATTCAGCGTGGGCCACAAACGCAGTTTAGGTCCGCACTGCCGCATCGCGCAAGCCGAGGATATTGGGCAACAGTTCACAATCCGAAAACCCGCACGCGGAGCTTGCCTTTTCGCGCAAAACATTCCAATCTTTCCGAGCCCACCTGATTTGTTTCAGGCCCATGCATGAGCGCTGAACCCGACAACGAACTGTCTCTCGACCTGCAATTCCTGCCCGACTGGGCTCAGGAAAATACGGGCGTGAACAAATACGCCAACCACAAGGGCGAACAAGAACGCCCGCGCGGACGCAAAGGCGGTTGGGACGATCGTCGCCCCCCGCGTGGCGATCGCAAACCCGCAAGCGATCGACGCCCCCAAAGCAGCCAAGCCCAACGTGGTGGCGGTGGTGGTGGCAACAAAGGCGGCCCGCGTGGCGATCGTCGCCAAGGCGGTGGAGAACAAAATCAAGGGCGAGGCAATCGCGATGCACGCCAACAACGCGGCGGCAAACCTCAACGCCCCGAGGTGCAGCAGCTGGACATTAGAGTAGATTTCGTGCCGGACACACAGGGTGTGGAATCCATCGCAAAGGAAATCCGCCTCACGGGTCGCGCTTATCCGTTGTTTCAAATCGCACTGCTCGTGCTTGAGCGCCCCGCGCGTTACTCGCTGAAAATTCGCACCATCCGGAAGTTAGGCAAAGGCAAGGAAACAGGCCAACGGCTTTTCACCAGCAAATTGGACGACACCGTTTGGCTCAATCGCGGCCAAGCCGAGCGGCACACGTTTGAAAAACATTTCGACCAATTTTACGCCATCGAGAAAAACGAAATCGAAGCCCCCAAAGGCAACTTCACCTTCGTTGCGCAGTGCGGCTTCACCGATACGTATCTTGGCCCGCCCAATCATCACGATTACCAAAACAAGCTCGTTCAATTTCACGCCGATCACTTGGCGCGCGTGCCTTTTGAAAAATTCAAGTCGCGCATCCGCATCGTAAAAGAAGAGGAAGCCGTGAACGCGTGGATTGAACAGTCCAAATGGCGCACTACCTGGAAATCATTGCAAACCGAAGAGCCCATCATCTTCGCTCGGCGCGATGAAGTGCAGACCCATTTCCGTGCGCACCACGCCGCAGGTGTTGTGGACGAAGTGGAAACCGCCACCCTCACCGGCAACGGCGTCAAGGCGATGCGCGATCCCCAGTTATTGGCCGAATATCTGCGCGATCAATGGCACCGCCAAAAGCATTTCCCAATGCAACTCTCCACGCACCTCAGCAAAATGTTTGCCGGAATGGGCCTGCAGTTTTTCAAGAAAGATAAAAAAGTAACCCACGTCTCCGTTGCGCGGCCCAATTATTTGGACGTCGTTGCCACGCCCGTGAGCGATGGCGTGCGCGGCATCGTGGAATTTGTCGAAGCCACCCCCAACTGCACGCGGCGTTTGATCCTCGAAAACCTCGCCGGTCTCGAGCACGTGGAGCCCAAGGAAGGCGAAGCCCCACCGCCGGCGCCCGAACAAACCGAGGAACAAAAACAACTCATCTCAAATTTACACTGGCTCATCCACCAAGGCCACGTCCTCGACTTCGCCAACGGCGTAATCGAAACCGCCAAGAAACCCAGGCC
>JAPKDK010000209.1 GCA_028872645.1 Verrucomicrobiota bacterium | reverse complement strand
CAAGAAACCGCTGTTCGAGGAAATTTTCGACAAGCCCAATGGCGACATTAAACATGACCGCACCGGTGCGGTCACCGCGCCGAAGTTTCCCTTCAAGGCCAAGTACGCGAAACAGGAAAAAGCCACACGCCGTCAAGAGTTGGCCGCGTGGATTACCAGCCCCGATAACCGCTATTTCGCCCGCAGCTACGTGAACCGCCTTTGGGGATACCTTCTCGGCGTGGGCATCATCGAGCCGTTGGACGACATTCGCGCGGGCAATCCCGCTTCCAATCCCGAGCTGCTCGACTGGCTCACGGCGGAATTCATCAAGAGCAAGTTCAACGTCCAACACGTCGTGAAGCTCATTTGCAAAAGCCGTACTTATCAACTTTCCATTGCCACCAATTCATGGAATGAAGATGATGGCATCAATTACTCGCACGCCCTGCCCCGTCGGCTTCCGGCAGAGGTATTGTACGATGCGATTTATTTTACCACCGGCACTAAAACTAAAATTCCCGGTGTGCCCGCCGGCACTCGTGCTGCCGCATTGCCCGATGCGGGGGTGAAACTGCCCGATGGATTTCTCGGCACCCTCGGCCGTCCCGCGCGTGAAAGCGCCTGCGAATGCGAGCGCATCAACGGCCTGCAGCTCGGCCCCGTGATGGCGCTCATCACCGGCCCCACGGTGGATGCCGCACTCACCGCGCCCGACAACGCCATCGCCAAACTAGTGAAGGACCAACCTGATGATGCTCAACTCGTAAACGTGCTGTACCTCCGCATCCTCAACCGACCCGCGCGCAAGGCAGAGATTGCCAAAGCGATGGCACTGCTTGATTCCATTGAGCCCGAGCATCGGGCGTTGCTGAAGGAAATGGCCGCGTACGAAAAGGAATTGGAACCGGTCACCCAAAAACGAGAGACCGCGCGGCAAGTCAACCTCGACGAAGCTAAAGCCAAGCTCGCCGTATACGAAAAGGAAATTGCCCCGCGCGAGAAGAAACTCAACGACGAACAAAACGCCCGCGTCGCGGCCGCCGAGAAAGCATTAAAAGAACACCAAACCAAACTGGACAAACAATACACCGTATGGCTCGCCAATCCCGCCAGCAAAACAATATGGGAGACGCTTGAGTTTAGCGAATTAAAATCTAAAATTGGCACCACGCTGGCCAATGAAAAGGACGGCGTTGTGTTCGCGAGCGGCAAACTTGGAAAGGACACATTTTCTCTCACTACGGAAACCACCGCAAAAGGTCTTACCGGCTTACGACTGGAAGCATTGACTGACAAGCGCCTACCCAAAGGCGGCCCCGGCCGAGCGCCCAATGATGGTAATTTTGTGCTCACGGAGTTGGAATTATTCTGGGCACCCAAAGATAAACCCAACGAACGCAAACCACTCAAGCTCGAAAAAGCCAAGGCCGATTTTAGCCAAGCCGCCTTTGCCGTAGCCACCGCCATCGACGGCAAACTCGCCGGCAACGCCAACGGCTGGGGTATCGCGCCGCAAATGAATAAGCCGCACACAGCTTCTTTTGAAATCAAAGCTGCGCCCAAGCTTGATGGACCGATTTTGTTGACCGTGGAGATGAAGCAGGAATATATGGGCAACAACTGGCAACTCGGCAAGTTCCGCTGGTCCATCACGCGCAACAAAAAGCCTGTTGATTTTGGGCATCCGAAAAACATCGCCGACCTCCTCGCGCTAGCCGCCGATAAGCGTGACGCTAAACAAAAGAAAACGCTCAAAGATTATTACAACAAACAGGACGCCCAGTTGCAAAATCTCACCAACGCCGTAGTCGCCGCCAAAAAACCGCGCCCCATCGACCCCAAACTCAAGGAGCATCAAGCCGTGATCACCCGCGCTCAAGCACCCTTACTCATCGACCCCAAGCTGGCCGAACTCAACCGTGCCGTCGGCCTCAGCACCAAGCAGCTCCCCAACAAACGCCTCATCGGCGCCCAGGACATCGCCTGGGCACTCATCAACAGCCCGGCGTTTTTATTTAATCACTAGCACTCGACAAAACCCAAAAAGCCGTTACTCTCAAAACCAACTAAGGAACACACGATGATTAGAATACCCGGACAACGCGGAAAAGATTTGTGCGACAGTCACCTCGGCATGACGCGGCGCGATGTGCTGCGAGTCGGCGGCTCGTGTATGCTCGGGCTCTCGCTCGGCGGGATGTTCGAAATGCAAGCGCAGGCCGCCAAAGCCAAAAAAGGCGGCGGCCCCGGCTGGGGCAAGGCGAAGAGTGTGATCCTGATTTATCTACAGGGTGGCCCGAGCCATCTCGATTTGTGGGATCCCAAACCCAACGCGCCCACCAATGTGAAGAGCGTGTTTGCGCCGATCAAGACGAAAATTCCCGGCGTCAATTTTACCGAGCTGCTGCCGAACCTCGCCAAGGTGAACGACAAATTCACGATGATGCGTTCGGTGAGCTACACGCCCAACGGACTCTTCAATCATACGGCGGCCATTTACCAAATGATGACCGGTTACACGACCGACAAAGTGAGCCCCTCCGGCCAGCTGGAGCCGCCCAGTCCAAAAGATTTCCCAAACTTCGGCTCCAACATCACCCGCCTCCAACCGCAGGATGAGCCGATGCTCCCCTTTGTGATGCTGCCGCGTCCGTTGCAGGAAAGCAACGTGATCGGCAAAGGCGGCTCCGCCGGGTTTCTCGGCAAGGCGTACGACCCTTACACGCTGTATCCCGTCGGCGGCGATATGGATATGGGCAAGATGGACAAAATAAAAATCGACGACCTCAAAATGCGCCCCGAGGTCTTCAGCCATCGCCTGCGCCGCCGCGCGCGTTTACGTGATTCCATCAACGAAGCGATGCCCGACATCGACAAGGCGGTCGCCAAGTTTAACCTCAACGAATATTACGACCAAGCGCTGAACCTCATCGTGAGTGGCCGCGCCCGCAACGCGTTTGACCTCAAGCAGGAGAAAGACAAAACCCGCGACCTCTACGGCCGTAACACGTTTGGCCAAAGTTGTCTGCTCGCCCGCCGCCTTGTCGAAGCCGGAACGCGCGTGGTGGAAGTCGTGTGGCCCAAAGTCGCCAACAGCGACAACCACTCGTGGGACGTCCATCAAGGCCTTGAGAAGCGAATGAAAACTCAATCCGCGCCAATGCTCGACCGCGGCCTCAGCGGGCTGTTGACCGATATGGATGAGCGCGGCTTGCTCGATGACACGCTCGTGCTGTGTGTCGGCGAATTTGGCCGCAGCCCACAGAAAGGCCTTTCCACCAGCGGCAACAACAACGACGCCAACGGCCGCGACCACTGGCCTTACTGCTACACCGGCGTCATCGCTGGCGCGGGCATCAAGCGCGGCAATGTGTTTGGCAAGTCCGACAAAACCGGCAGTGCCCCCGACACCAACCCCATCCACCCCACCGAACTGCTGGCTACCATCTACCACGCCTTCGGCATCCACCCCGGCACCATCGTGCACAACCACCTCAACCAACCCCGCGAGCTGGTCAAGGCCGAGGCACAGCTGAAGTTGTTTGCCTAACCGCGCGCACGACGCACAGAGAAACTTGCTTCAAGCGGATATCTTCCGCAAAGTGTCGGCCGTGTTTTCTCTTAAAGGCAAAAATGCAATCGTCACCGGAGGCGGTTCCGGGATTGGGCTGGCGATTTCCAAAATGTTCGCGAAGCAAGGCGCGTGCGTGGATATCCTGGAAGTCAACGCGGAGGCCGGCACGGCCGCCGTGCAGGCTATCACCGATGCGGGCGGCGTGGTGGCGGTGCATGAATGCGATGTTGCGAATCAAGCGGAAGTGAAAGCCACGTTTGACGCCATCGTGGCCGGGCGCGGGCGGCTTGATTGCCTCATTAACAACGCCGGCATCGCGCACGTCGGCAATGTGCTCACCACCACCGAGGAGGATTTCGACCGCGTATTGAGCGTGAATGTGAAAGGCGTTTACAATTGTCTCCAAGCCGGCGTGGGGCATATGCAATCCACCGGCGGCGCGATTGTGAACATTGCTTCCACCGTGAGCGTGATGGCCATTGACGATCGCTTTGCCTACTCCGCCAGCAAAGGCGCGGTGCTCGCGATGACGTACGCGGTGGCGCGCGATTTCCTGAAAGCTAAAATCCGTTGCAACGCCATCCTCCCCGCGCGCATTCACACGCCGTTTGTCGATGGCTTCATCGCAAAAAATTATCCGGACAACGTGGACGAAATGTTCAAAAAACTTTCCGAAGCCCAACCCATCGGCCGAATGGGCCAGCCCGAGGAAGTCGCAGCGATGGCCGTTTTCCTGTGCAGCGACGAGGCTTCATTCATCACCGGTTGCCCCTATCCCGTCGATGGCGGCACACTCAATATTCGTTAAAAAAATGGCGCACTTGAAACTACACATTCCGGGACCGGTCGAAGTCAGCGAGGCCACTTGGCGCGCGATGTCGACGCCGATGATTGGCCATCGCAGTCAGGATTTCCAAAACCTTTACGGCAAAATCCAGCCGCAGTTGCAGCAACTGCTCGACACCGAGCAACTCGTTTATCTCAGCACTTCCTCCGCGTGGGGCATTATGGAGGGCGCCATCCGCAATCTCGCGCAGCGTAAACTGCTCTGCTGTATGTGCGGCGCGTTTTCCGACAAATGGCTGAACGTGGCCGAGCGCTGCGGCATCGCCGCCGAGGGTTTGCAGGTGGAATGGGGCTCGCCCATTCTCCCCGAGGGCATCGACGCGAAGCTCGCCACCGGCGAGTTCGACGCGCTCACGCTCGTCCACAACGAAACCTCCACCGGCGTGATGAACCCACTGGAAGCCATCGCGAAGCTGAAGGAAAAATATCCGGACGTAATGTTCATTGTCGACAGCGTCAGCTCGATGACCGCAGTGCCGATCCAATTTGACGCCCTCGGCATTGATGTGCTACTCGCCGGCACGCAAAAGGCGTGGGCGATGCCACCGGGCTTGTCGCTATTCACCTGTTCCAAAGCCGCATTGGAACGCGCGGCGAAAGCGAAGACGCGCGGATATTATTTTGATTTCAACGAGTTCCAAAAGAACGCCGAGAAAAATATGACGCCCAGCACGCCAAGTATCCCGCACATCAACGGCTTGTCGCACAAACTCGACGAGTTTTTCGAGGAAGGCTTAGAAGCCCGCTACGCGCGCCATCGGGCCACCAACCAAATGACCCGCGATTGGGCTGCTAAACACGGCTTCACGCTTTTCCCCGAAGCGGGTTACGAGTCCATCTCGCTCACGTGCCTGAACAACGGCGCGCGCGAAGGCGGCACGGCGCTGGATGTGCCAAAGTTACAAAGCGCGATGAAAGAAAAAGAGGTTCTTATCGACGGCGGCTACGGCAAACTCAAAGGCAAAGCGTTTCGACTGTCCAATATGGGCGATGAGACGGAAGAAACGA
>JAPKDK010000208.1 GCA_028872645.1 Verrucomicrobiota bacterium | reverse complement strand
TGATTCCGGAACACTTACCCACAGCGAGTTAGATTGCATCACCTGTTCCTCAAACGACAACATGTCGTGGGCGACGAATATATATTTACCCGACAAAACCCCAAAAATACTAAACAGGGCCGCGATCACTCCCAGCATCGCGCTTTTACCCCCAGCGAACTTACTCGCCCCAATGCCGACCAAGGCACCCACGCCAATGGCGGCGTAGCCCCCACCTCCATTTTCGGTTCCGATGCAAATGCCGCCCCAAATGGCGCCGCCAATTAGCGAGCCGAGCAATGCGCCAATGGCACCCTTGACCAGATTGGGGGGCGCGGTTTCGGTGATATAAACAGTTTGGGTGGGCTCGGGTTGGGGGGTGTATTCTTCGCTCATTACAGCCCTTTGGCTTTGCGTCCGTTGAGCGTTGGGTAACTCCGCGCGACTGGACACCGGCCGCAGGACATCCTTGGCATCAAGGACAGTGGTAACCTAACAAGCAATGAATCTGCCCACAAGACCAAAGTCAGTTAGGAAGCCAGAAGCTCGGGGGAGTTCACGTGCTCATCAGCACCACGCACACGACTGCGAAGGCAGCGGCGCTGGCGGTGAGGCACAGGAAAATAATATCAATCGGGGCCAGATTTTTCATTGCAACGATGACATAGCAAATTGAGTGCCAAACAGTCGACGGGATGGCCTGTTGACAACCTTGGAGGTTATCCTCATCGCGCCCTAGGACCCTGTAAAAACAGGTGTATTCTAGCAAAAAGAAGTGTGGATAATGTGGGGGTAACCCGATTCGCCGGTTGCTTTTCCTGCCTGTGTGGGCAGGATTTGGCGATGAACGCTATACAACGTAGGGATTTTTTGGCTATGGGGGCCGTGACGCTTTTTCCGGCGGCCTTGAGGGCGGCCGAGCCGTTGCGGCTTTGTCGGTTTGTGGTCGTCGGTGATACACATTTGGGGCGGAAAGATAATGACCAAGCCGAGCGCCAATGGGCCAAGGCGGCGGCCGAGTTGAAGGCCGCGCCGGGCGATTTCATTTTGCACTTGGGCGATGTGGTGGATGGCGGGCGGGTGGCGCAGTATCCCATCTACCGGCGCATCCGCGATGGCATTGGCAAGCCGGTGCACGAAATGCCGGGCAACCACGATCCGGTGGAGGTCTTTGAAAAGGCGTTGGAGATAAAAGCCGACCGCGCGTTTGACCATCGCGGGATTCGCTTTGTGATGCTGAACAATTCACGGCGTGATTCGCACGGTGGATTTCTCACGGAAAAACAAATCACGTGGCTTGCCGCGCAATGCAGCGAGGCGGCGAAGAAAAATTTATTTGTCATTCTGTGCCTGCACGTGCCGGTGCACGCGAACAAACATCCGGACCGCGGCTGGTACGTGAAACCGAAGGATGGGCAAAAGGCATTTTATGAAATTTGCGCGCGCCATCGGAAACATATTTTGGCGACCTTCCACGGACATTTTCACAACGGTATTCGCGGTTGGGATGATCACGGGGGGCTGCATGAAATTTTGTTTCCGTCCATTCTTTACAACCTCAATCGCGGCCTCGAGGCGAAGGGCGCGCCGGGCTACAATCTGCCGGAGTTCCGGCCGGGCTACACGTTGGTGACGGTGGAAGGCCGGAAGATGACGCTGCGGTACAAGCCGTTGGGGGCGGAGGTGAAGGCGAGCAAGAAGCTGGACTGAAGAGGCAATAGCCGTTGGCTACTCGTAGCGCCACTTCAGCACCCAAGGGTCTTGCGTGTCTTTCTGGAATTTTTTCAGCTTGGCTTTGTATTCCTCCAGCACCTTGGCGTACTTGGCGTCGGTGGCGAGGTTGACGGCTTCGTTGGGGTCGGCGCTGATGTCGAATAGCTCGAACTGCGGGCGGTGGATGTATTCGCGCACGGTCTTTTTTCCGTACGAGGCGCTTTGGCCTTTTTTCCATTGGGCCTGCCAACTGGGCGCGGCCCAGAGATCGCTGGCGAAGGGATAGGGAAGCGGGTGGGCGATGTTCCAAATGAGTTTGTACTTTCGGTCGCGCACGACGCGCATGGGGTAGTACATTTGAATTTCGTGAAAGGTGTGGCTGGCGTTGATGCGATCCCAGCCTTTGGGATTTTTTTCGGCGACGATGGGCAGGAAAGAGCGGCCGTGAAATTTGTACGGGCCTTTCTTGGTGCCGCGACCGCCGGGCATCATAGCCAACTCGGGCTTGGCGGCCCCGGTCTTGGCATCGTAACCGCCGGCGAAGTCGATCAGCGTGGGGACGATGTCCACGAAGGAAAGCATCGCGTTATTCGTGTTACCGCGTTCTTTTTGGTACGGATTGCGCACGATGAACGGCACGCGCAGGCCGCCTTCATACACGGTGGTTTTGCCGCCGGCGAAGGCCATCCCGTGGTCGCTGGTGAAAATGATGATCGTGTTTTCCCACTTGCCGTTTTTCTTGAGAATCTCCATCAATCGCCCAAGGCCTTGGTCCACGCGTGAGGTGCTTTGATAATACTGCGCCAGCTCGGCGCGCGTCTCGGGCGTGTCGGGCAGGAACGGCGGCACGGTGACTTTAGCGGGGTCATAAAAAACTTCTTTCACGCCGGGGTGCGCGCCTTTGTTGGGCTTGTTTCCGAAACGATTGGGTTTGTGCGGCAGCTCGTTGGCTTCGCCTCCGCCGCGATGGGGATCGCTGGTGGCGTAGTATAAAAAGAAGGGCTTTTTGTCATCTGCCTCGATGAAGGCTTCGCAGTTGTTGGCCATCTCGACGGGGCTGCGGCTGTTGGCCTTGATTTTTGTTTCAAAGAAATAAACGTCTTCCGGCCCGTTATGATGTTTGCCGACGCGGGCGGTGCGGTAGCCGGCCTTGGCGAGCAGTACCGGCAGCGTTTTCACCCAAGGGAAGCTGCTGAATTTGTGGTAGCTGTGCAGGTGCCCGTAGTGGCCGTTGCGATGATTGTGGAGGCCGGTGAGAATGACCGAGCGGCTGGCGCTACAACTGGCGGTGGTGGCGAAGGCGTAGCGGAAAAGGGTGCCATCGGCGGCGAGCCGGTCGATGTTGGGCGTCACGGCGGCCATATCGCCGTAGCAACCGAGCGTGGGGCTGAGGTCATCGGCGATGACGAAGACGATGTTTTTCTCCGCCGCCGGAAGTGCCACGACCGCAAGGGCCGCGAGTATCAGCAAAATCCGATTTCCAAGTTTCATTTATGAACAGATTTCCGCCCTGTGATGAGGGAAAGCGTCCGAGCAATATGCGCTCTTTGGCGGCGGGGCGCAATGAAATCCGGCGTTATGATTTCTTGAATCGCCAAGATGCCACGATTTTGGTAGGGCGATTTCTCCGAAACCGCCTTGGCGCGCCAGAGAGAGACGAGTTTCGCCTCGTCCCCATTCACCCTCGGTGGGGCTGTGCCTCCTAGAGAGTCAAAATTTTGGGCAAGGTGGAACTTGCCCCTCCTGCGGCGCGGTCGGAGAGCACGCCCTACCTTGGGCGGGATTTACTTTTTCAAGAATGCCAGCAAATCGGCCAGTTCCTGCTTCGTCATTGTCTTTTCGAGTTGGTCGGGCATCAGTGACTTGGGGCTGGCGCGGAGGGTTTTGATGTTTTTTCGGGGGAGAGTTTGGGTGAGGCCGAGGGGGAGCTTGAGGGTGATTTGGTCGGGGGTGTCGGCGGCGAGAAGGCCGGCGAAGGTTTGGTTGTCTTTGGTGTCCACCTCGTAAAGAGTGTAGCCGCCTTGAACTTCGTGGTTGGGCACGATGATGTGCATGAGCAAAGTGGCGGCGGGTTGATTGCGCAGGCCGGTGAGGTCCGGCCCCACGGCGTGGCCTTGGCCGCCGTGGGTGTGGCAGAGGGCGCAGGCGCGCGTGAACATCTTCGCGCCATTGGCGGCATCGGCTTTCATTTTCAAAACCGACTGGGCGGCTTCGTACGCTTTCATGCGGTCACCCCCGGCGTGTTTGGCAAACAGTTTCTTGGCCCGCGCGCCGATGGTTTTGCTGCGCTCCAACGCCCGCCGCCGCGCGGGTGAAAGTGCGTGTACTGGCACGGTGCCTTTTTCTAGGGCGTCCATCAGGGCGGGGTGGTATGTGCTGCGGCTGGCAACAACGGATAAAACAGATTCGCGAGTTGCGGGCCTGAAGCCGCCCCACGCATTGGTTTTCAGCAGGGCAATTCCAACTCGTTTATCGTTCAACGCACCCAACGCTTGGGCCGCGGCGGATTGGATTGCGTGGGAATGATCGGGTGAGCCTTGGGAGCCATCGGAGATCACCAATCTCAACAGGGGAGGGCTGGCAAAGCTGAAGTCCGAATGGCCGAGCAGTTTGATGGAGTTGATTTTTCGGGAAGCGGAGAACGGCGTGCGGAGATTGGCGGCAGCGATTTTCAGCAAGGCGTCCACGTTGGAGTAAGCCGAGAAGGCCGCGGGGAGCTTGCCCTTCGCGTGAAGAGCCTTGGCTTCGGGCAGCGTCAGCTTGGGCTTGGGAGGCAGTAGCTGTTCCAGTTTCCGATTGTGTTTGCTCGCTCCTTCAGCCACGCCGTTTAGAAACGCGATTCGCTCCCAAACGGAAAAGTGCACGGCGGATGGCGGCTTGGGCTGAGGGCTCATTGGGGCGCCGTATATGATTATTTTCACCAGTTCATCGGGGCTACTTTCGGCTGCCGCGATGAAGCCCATTCCTTCCGTGAATCTGCTGAAGTCCGGACGGTTTTTTAATCGCTGATCCGGCAGGCTATTGCCCAACATTTTCCAGGCGGCGAGCAAGGGCTCCCGCTCCATTGCATTGAAAATAGCAGCGTGCATCCATTTGCCGGAATCGCCGGATGTAAGCGATTTCAACAATGCTTGGTTTTTGTCCGCGTGTTTTTGTGTGGCCAACTGCAGCACGGCCAAAAACCGCTCGGTTGCATCCTTCGACTTCGCTTGTTTCAGCAACTCCTCCACGGGGGTTTTGGGGAAGTTGCCTTTCCGGATTAGGAGATTACGGAGGGCGGCGAGTTTTTGCGCGGGGGTGGGTGCGGGGGGTGCGGGGGTTTTTAGTACCACCCGCCAGATGCGGCCGTGGTTGGTGCCGGCTTTGAAGGGGAGCTTGGCGCGGATGTCTTCGGGGAGGTAGCGGGGGTGATCGATGTATTGGCGGACCATGTCGCAGATGTACAGCGCGCCATCTGGGCCCACGGTGGCGTGGACGGGGCGGAACCATTGGTCGGGCGTGGCAAGGAAATCGCGGTCAGGCGTGGGGTGCGCGGCGGTGAAGGTGGCGCCGGCGGGGGTGAGCACCTGGCGTTGCACGAGGTTTTGCGCGGGCTCGCAAATGAAGGCGCTTTTGCCGCGGATGCAAATGCCGCTGGCGCTGGTGTAGGTGCCGCTGTGTTGCTTGTTAATCAGGCTGGGGATGTAGCTGGCGGCGGTGGTGTCGGGGCTCAGCGGATA
>JAPKDK010000207.1 GCA_028872645.1 Verrucomicrobiota bacterium | reverse complement strand
TGGCCGGCGGGGCGAGTCATTTGGAGACGCTAGATTACAAGCCGAAGCTGCGCGAGATGCACGGGAAGCCGATGCCCAAGAGCATAACGGAGGGGCAGCCAATTGCGCAGTTGCAGGGCAAGCGCAACAACCTCACGTGCCTCGGGCCGCAGCATGATTTTGAGAAGTTCGGCAAATCAGGGCAGCATATTTGCAAACTCTTCCCGCACATCGGGAGTGTGGCGGATGACCTCGCGATTATTCGCTCGATGACCACCAACGCGATTAATCACGATCCGGCGCATACGTTGATGAATACCGGCACGACCATTTCCGGCCGGCCAAGCATGGGGTCGTGGATGCTGTACGGACTGGGCTCGGAGACGGAAAATCTGCCGGGCTATTGCGTGCTCATCTCGCGTGGCGGCGGGCAGGATCAGCCGGTGGCCGCGCGCCAATGGCACGCGGGCTTTTTGCCGAGCCGTTTTCAGGGTGTGCAGTTGCGGGGGAAGGGGAATCCGGTGCTTTATGTGAAACGCCCCGCCGGCGTGGATGCCAATCGCCAACGCGACGTGGTGGACGCGGTGCAGCAGCTTAATCAATTGCAGAACGCGGCGGTGAACGATCCGGAAATCACCACGCGTATTTCGCAATACGAGATGGCGTTCCAAATGCAAATGAGCGTGCCGGAGTTGGTGGATATTTCCAAGGAACCGAAGGAGGTGCTCGACCTTTACGGCGCCAAGCCGGGCGATGGTTCGTTCGCCAGCAACTGCCTGCTCGCGCGGCGCTTGGCCGAGCGCGGCGTGCGGTTCATCCAGCTTTACCATCGCGGCTGGGATCATCACGGCAACATCAAGGGCGCGATGCAAACCACCGCCAAGCTCGTGGATCAAGGCTGTGGTGCGCTCATCAAGGATCTCAAGCGCACGGGTCTGTGGGAGGACACGCTCATCGTGTGGGGCGCGGAATTCGGCCGCACGCCGATGGCCCAAGGCAGCGGGCGCGATCATCACATCAAAGGCTTCAGCGTGTGGTTCGCCGGCGGCGGCATCAAGGGCGGCACCAGCTACGGCGCCACCGACGACTTCGGCTATCACGCCGTGAAAGATGTCACCCACGTCAACGATCTCCACGCCACCATCCTGCATCTGATGGGCATTGACCACGAGAAGTTGACCTACCGTTTCCAAGGCCGCGACTTCCGGCTCACCGACGTGCACGGGAAAGTGCTGAAGCCGATTTTGGCCTGAATGCAGACCACCGCTGACATCAACCGGCGCGCATTCATTGGCCGTTCGGGTCTGGGACTGGGCGCGGTGGCGCTATCTTCACTGTCGTCGCTCGGGGCGGAGCGCAAGTTGGAGCAGTGGCCCGGCGTGGTGCGACCTTTGCATCATGCGGCGAAGGTGAAGCGCGTCATTTATCTTTATATGTCCGGTGGGCCTTCGCATTTGGAGACGTTTGATGCGAACAAGCCTGAGTTGGCAAAGATGCACGGGCAGCCCATGCCGGCGGAGTTTACGAAAGGGCAGTCGATTGCACAGTTGCAGAATCAAAAGCTCACGTGTTTTCGCCCGCAGTTTCCTTTCAAAAAATATGGCCAAAGCGGCACGGAGATGACGTCGCTTTTTCCGCATCTGGCGAAGCACGTGGACGAGCTGGCAGTGATTCGCTCGATGCATACCGACGCCATCAATCACGACCCCGCCAACACCTTGATGAACACTGGCACCCCCATCAGCGGCCGACCGAGTATGGGGTCGTGGATCCAATACGGGCTCGGCTCGGACGCGGAAGATTTGCCGGGGTTCGTGGTGCTCAGCTCGCACGCGGGGCGCAGTCCGCAGCCGATCTCCACGCGCATGTGGCACAGCGGATTTTTGCCGAGCCAGTTTCAGGGCATCCAGCTGCGGTCCACGGGCGACCCTGTGATGTACGTGCGCCGGCCCGGAGGGGTGAATGCCGGGCGCCAGCGCGATGTGGTCGATGCCGTGCAATCGCTCAACGATTTGCAGGCGGGCGCGACGGATGACCCGGAAATTGCCACACGCATCGCGCAGTATGAAATGGCCTTCAAAATGCAAACGAGCGTGCCGGATTTGATGGATGTTTCCAAGGAACCGGCCGAAGTGCTAAGCCTCTACGGTTGCAAACCGGGCGACGGCTCGTTCGGCAGCAACTGCCTGCTCGCGCGGCGCTTGGCCGAGCGCGGCGTGCGGTTCATCCAGCTTTATCATCGTGGCTGGGATCACCACAACGGCATCGTGAACTTCATGAAAAACCACTGCTGCCCCTCGGTGGACCAAGCCATCGCCGGGCTCATCACGGACCTTAAGCGGCGTGGATTATTTAAAGATACTCTTATTGTATGGGGCGGCGAATTCGGCCGCACACCGATGGCGCAAACCAGCAAAGGCAGCGCCGGGCGCGATCATCATATGAAGGGATTCAGCCTTTGGCTCGCCGGCGGCGGCATCCAAGGCGGCGTCACCCACGGCACCACCGACGCCTTCGGCTACAACGCCGAAGAAAATCGCACCCACGTCAACGACCTCCACGCCACGCTGCTGCACCTGCTCGGCATCGACCACACCCGCCTCACCACCCGCTTCCAAGGCCGTGACTTTCGCCTCACCGACGTGGCTGGAAAATTGATTAAGCCAATTTTGGCGTAAGAGAAATCATTCTGCTGCACCGCCCAAGGCATGCATCGCGATGCCGGCAGCGACCGAGGCGTTCAGGGAATTCACTCTGCCAAATTGCGGGATGCCAATGGTGTGATCGGCCATGTTTAGGATGAATTGGCCGACGGATTTGTCTTCGCCGCCGATGGTGAGCATCAGCTTTTCCGGTGCGGCGGCGTGCACGGCTTCGAGTGTGGTGTCGCCGTTCATGTCCAGCGCGGCGATGGCGTAGCCGGCCTCAGCGGCTTTGCGGGCGTATTGGTTAGCGGAAAATTGCCGCGCGATTTGCATGAACTCGGTGGCGCCGGCGGAGACTTTCACGATGGAGGGATACACCTCGGGCACACCGCGGTTGGGCAGGCACACGCCGTGGAAACCAAACACCTCGGCGCTGCGCAAAATGGCCCCGACGTTTTGCGGATCCTCAATGTTATCGAGCAAGAGCAGTCGCGGATGGGCCAGCAATTCCTCGAAGGGCGTGTACGGGTACAGCGAAGTATTCAGCACCACGCCTTGATGATCGCGGCTGGTGGAGAGCTGAATGAGTCGGCCTTTTTCCACCCACTCGATGCGCACGGAATTTTGCTCGAGCAGGCGCACCAGCTTTTGGGTGCGCGGCTTATCGCGGGCGGATTGGTTCAGCCACGCGCCGTACACCTCCCGGCGCTGGGCACGCAGCACTTCGAAGGCGGGGTTAATGCCGTAAACATATTCTCGGGTGGCTTTGGCCATAGGCGGGGAGGTTAATCCATGGCGGGGTTCGAGGCACGAAAAAACCCCGCAGCTTGCGCCACGAGGTTGTTGGGAAAGTAAATCAGATGAATCGAGTTACTTCTTCTTCGACTCGGTCAGCTTAGCAACGGTGAGCTTGTCGCCGTCGAGCTTGCCAGTCACCTTCACATCCACCGAAGAATTCGGCTTGCAGATGCGGCCGTGCTTGACGGATTTGCTGGCTTTACCGGTCAGGAAAACAATCGCTTCCTTGCCGTCTTTGCCTTTGTACACGAGCGCGGGGCCACATTTTTCGGCCTTCTTCAGCGTGCATTTCTGGCATTGAATTTTGCCTTCGAGAGTGGTCTCACCGGCGAACGCAACAGTCGCGCTCAGGCCGAGAGCCAATACAGTCATTTTGAGGTATTTCATAGTTATGTTTTTTAACGCACTAAGTCCTAGGGGCGTTGATCTTCAGACGGACGAAAATTAAATCAAATTCACCTTTTGTCAAGTTTTGACAGGAAAAAATTTCTCTGGTTCAGTCGATGAGGGCTTGCATCGTACACATTTGAGCGGTTGAATCCGGCGGTTTTACATAATCCCATGAAACACATCATTTGTACCCTGTTGTTCGTCGGCTTCTGCATGACGATGGTTCAGTCCGCCCCGGTGGCCGACAAAGTTACACACGAACAGATTGAGGAAGTAATGAAGAAAGGCTTCAAGGCCAAGCTTCAGGATGATCTGGCTGCCAATAAGGAGGTGCTCGCCAAGTACGCCGCTTGGCTAGCTGAGTACAAGCCGTCGAAAGGGGATGCAGAAAGCTGGAAGAAGAAGACCGGAGCCATCGTTGCCGCCATCAAGGCCGACAATCAGGCGGCCTTGAAAAAGGCCACCAACTGCAAGGCTTGTCACAACGTGCACAAGAAGAAGTCTTCCAAGTAAATTTATTTCTCAAGACGCCGGCTTTAACGCCGGCGTTTTTTTATGCCCCCATTGCGTACACGCACGGATATGCATTCAGGCCAGCTTCCAACGGGCCTGACGCAGCACGGCAAGCGAATCACCAGCGAGCTTTTCGTACCACACCGTCACCAGCGAGCCGTCCTCAATCTGCACTGTGGACGGATAACCGAGATCGTGTCCCGCTCCATCGCCGGACACAATGATGGGGTCGCTCCACGTCTTGCCGTGATCAGCGCTGATGCGGGCTTGGTTGCCGTAGGGTTTTCTGCGATGACCAAAGCTCATCAATAGCCGCCCGTCCTTCAAACGCAACAGGTGTGAGGGTAACCCCCACACGCCGATGTTGTGCGGCTCGCTCCACGTTTTGCCGCCATCTTTAGATTCACTCTG
The DNA here is from genome assembly GCA_028872645.1 of Verrucomicrobiota bacterium. Lineage (GTDB taxonomy): Bacteria > Verrucomicrobiota > Verrucomicrobiia > Limisphaerales > UBA1100 > JACNJL01. Next base: position 690 of record JAPKDK010000207.1, on the reverse strand, counting down.
TAACGTTTCACCGGCGTTCTTTTTATTATGGTTTCGGATGTGCGCGATGAGATCACCGTTGGTCGCCTCCACCGCGTGTAACTCGTGATATTGTTTTGGGTCATCGCCCTTGCGGGTGGGAATTTGCGCGAGGCGCTGCCATGACTGACCGTCATCCTTCGATTCGCACACGCCAATCCACGTTTTTTCACGCCACAGGTTTTTGCCGGCGTACAGCAAGCGGCCATCCTTCAAATCTACCGGCCCGTGCGGGCTGTTTATCAGAGAGTCATAGCGCGGGCTCCACGTCACGCCGCCGTCGGTGCTGCGAATCATCCATGTGCCCAGTTCCTTTTTGCGGGCGGCGGCGGGCACGCGGTTGTGCGCGGCCAACCAGCGCGCGCGTTTTTCCTCGGACCATTTCTTGTGGGAGCCTTTCTTGAGATAATATTCATCGTAAGCATTGGAGGTAAACGTGGTGGCGAGCAATGTGCCCTTGGCGGTTTCCAGCACGCCGGCATCGCGATCATCAATGGGGCTGTCCAAGAGCACGCGCGGGAAGCTCCATGTCTTGCCGCCGTCGCTTGAGCGCATCAGTTCCACTTGCCCGAAGGGGCACACGTGTGACTCGCGGCCACCGGAGCAAACTAGGAGCAGCTCGCCATTCTTGCGGCGCGCCAGCGTGGGCCAGCCGTGGTAATGGTTGGGGCG
>JAPKDK010000206.1 GCA_028872645.1 Verrucomicrobiota bacterium | reverse complement strand
CCCCATCCGGCGCGTGCGAAAAGAACGCGCAATAACTGCACTTGCTCGCGCAAAACGGGACGTGGCAATAAAGTGATTCAACAGGCACGCGGCATGTTAACGTGCCAGCAACCGCCGGTCAATTGACACACGCCCGCTGCATCCGTACCGTGCGGCGTGTTTGGACTGCATCAGCCTTATCCGCCCGCCGGCGACCAGCCGGAGGCGATTGCTCAATTAACGGCGGGCTTGGAAGAGGGGCTAGCGCATCAGGTTTTGCTGGGGGTGACGGGGAGCGGTAAGACGTTCACGATGGCGAATGTCATTGATAAAATCGACCGGCCCACGCTGGTGATTTCTCACAATAAAACGTTGGCGGCTCAGTTGTACTCTGAGTTTAAAACTTTTTTCCCGAAGAACGCGGTGGAGTATTTTGTGAGCTACTTCGATTATTATCAGCCGGAGGCTTACATTCCGCGCACGGATACCTTCATCGAAAAGGACTCGTCAGTGAACGAGGAGATCGAGAGAATGCGACTTTCAACGATGGGGTCATTGCTGAGCCGGCGCGATGTGGTGGTGGTGGCCAGCGTATCGTGTATTTACGGAGTCAGCAGCCGTGAGGATTACGAAGCGCTGATGGTGCCGCTGGTGGCTGGCCAGCAAATCACGCGCGAACAATTGCTGTCGCGGCTGGTGGAAATTCAATATGTGCGAAATGATGTGGCCTTCGAGCGCGGACAGTTCCGCGTGCGTGGCGATACAGTAGACATCCGCCCCGCCAACACCGAGGACGCCATTCGCGTGGAATTTTTCGGCGAAGAGATTGAGCGCATCCAGCGTTACGAACCACTAACCGGCAACACCATTGAGACGCTACCGGCCACCACGATTTTTCCGGGCAAACAATTTGTCACTCAAAGCGATAAAATGATGGCGGCGATGAAAACCATCCGCGTGGAACTTCGCGAGCGCATTCAGCAATTTGAAAAGGAAAATAAACTGCTCGAGGCCCAGCGCATCAAAATGCGCACGGAATATGATTTAGAAATGATGGAGGAGCTCGGCTACTGTAGCGGCATCGAAAATTACAGCCGCCATATTAGCGCGCGACCCCCGGGCTCGAAGCCGAACACGTTGATAGATTTTTTCCCGAAAGATTTTTTGTTGGTCATCGATGAAAGCCACGCGACGCTGCCACAGATTCGCGGGATGTACGCCGGCGATCGCTCGCGCAAGACCGTGCTGGTCGACCACGGTTTCCGCCTGCCCAGCGCCTTGGATAATCGCCCACTCAATTTTGAGGAATTCCAAACGCACCAACACCAAACCGTGTACGTCAGCGCCACACCGGCCCCGCAGGAAATGGATTGGGCCAGGCCGCACGTGGCCGAGCAGATTGTGCGCCCCACCGGCCTCGTGGACCCCATCATCACGGTGCGTCCGCTAAAAGGGCAAATCGACGATCTCATCGAGGAATGCCGCCAATGCGCAGACGCCCGCGAACGCGTGCTCGTCACCACCCTCACCAAACGCACGGCGGAGGAGTTGACCGATTACCTTCGCGACATCGGCGTAAGCGTACGTTACTTGCACAGCGACATCGATGCGCTTGAGCGCGTGGAAATTCTGCGCGCGTTGCGCAAAGGCGAGTTTGACGTGCTCGTCGGCATCAACCTCCTGCGCGAAGGGCTCGACCTACCGGAAGTAGCACTCGTCGCCATCCTCGATGCGGACAAGGAAGGGTTCCTTCGCAGCGCCACCGCACTCATCCAAACCGCCGGTCGCGCCGCGCGTCATCTTAAAGGCCGCGTGTTGCTTTACGCCGATAACATGACCAAGAGTATCCAGAAATTTATGACCACCTCCGGCTATCGCCGCGAAAAACAAATCGAACACAACAAGCAGAACAACATCACCCCTCGCAGCGTCACGCGTGCCGTGGAGGAAAGCCTCGGCAACCGCCAAGACGCCACCAACAAAGCTACAATGCTACTACGCGAAACCAGCGATAATTTCGACGTTACCGAAATGATACGCGAACTGGAAAAAGAAATGCTCGAAGCGGCGGGCAATTTGGAATTTGAAAAGGCGGCGTTGCTTCGGGATCAAGTGAATCAATTGAAGAGAGAAGTTGATAGCTGATGAAAAACCATTCGCGGCATCAACCGCCGCAAAAGGTGGCTAGTTCCACGACAAATCATCGGGCGCGTCAGACATCAACCTATTCACTCCGCCCATTTCGCGCATAATGATTCGCCAGAGTTCTTCGGGGGATTTCTCGAACACGTGCTCGATAGTGGCGGTGTGCGTCACCCATGCTTTGCGTTCCATTTCATCCTCCAATTGCCCGGGCCCCCAACCGGAGTAGCCGGTGAAAACGCGCACTCTTTGCGTGCTGGAAAATGAATTACCAAGCTCAACCAAATCCTCCAGTGAATGGTCGAGGTTAAGATTCGGGCACACATTCGCATCCGGCAAAAATTCGTCGCTGTGTAAATAGCTCAGCGCGGCGGGCTGCACGGGCCCGCCCACCCACAAATCCTGATCGCCAATGCGTTCGGGCAATTCGTCAGTAATCGCCTCTCCCACCGTGCGTTCGGCCCCGCGATTGAGCACGAGCCCAAACGCGCCATCAGTGCTGTGCTGGCAGATGAGCACCACCGTGCGATTGAAAAACGAACCAGTGATACTCCCGCCGTCCAGTAGCAGTTTGCCCTGCAAAGATTGAAATCCGTCGTGCATGCTGGAGAAAGTTTGCAACATGCTTGCGCGCACGGCAATCCCGTTTATACTTCGCCTATGAAAGCCGCCTTGATAATCGCCGCCGCCGCCCTGTTTCTCGTCGTCGGCTGCACCACCACGGATACCGGCCATCGGGAATATCTTCCCGGCAAAGGGTGGGTGGATGTGAAGTAATCAGGCCAATAACTCTTTTGCCGCCGCCATCACACCCTCCACGCTGAGGCCATTCTTTTCATACAACTGATCCGCTTTGTACGCGGATTGGCCGAACTCGCCGTCGATCCCCAGCGTTTTGATGTGATGCGTGACGCCGGCGCAGCTCAATGCGTGGCTCAACTGTGCGCCCATTCCGCCGATGGATTGATGATCGTCGATGGTGACAAGCTTGCCGCCCGACGCCTGCACGGCTGCGCCGATGGTTTCGACGTCCACATGATTGATAAAGGGATTGTTGATGACCGTTGCCTTCACGCCGTCGGAGGCCAATTGTTTGCCCGCTTCGATGACACGATTGAGCAGCACACCACTACCCACCAGCACCACGTCGCCGCCTTCCTGCAGCACTTGCGCTTTACCCCAATCATAAACGGGGTTTTCCACCCAACTGAGCGGATAATTTTCGCGACCCACAAAGAAAATGTAACTCTCGCCATCCTTGCCCGCCGCACGATCAGCCTCGAATCGTTTGATGGCTTGATACATAAACTCTTCCGCTTCATCGGAACACGAAGGCACGATCACCACCGTGTGCGGGATGGCACTTACCGCCGCGAGGTACGTTGTCGCCTGATGACTCGCGCCATCGGCCGCATCCTGAAACCCCACGTGACTGAACATCGCAATCACCGGCCCTTGGCTGAGCGCGGCCATCGTGAGTGGCAAGTTGCCTTTGGTGACGCCAAATTGGCCGAAGGTGTCCACAATGGGAATGAAACCCACTTTGCTCATCCCCGCTCCGGTGCTAATCATATTCGCTTCAGCAATGCCCACCTCGATGAAGCGACCGGGAAAGGATTTTTGGTAAGCACTGATGCCCGTGGAACCTTGAACGTCCGATGAAATGGAGAATACCGGCGAGCCCTCTTGCGCCGCGCGAATAGCACCCTTGGCAAGCCCGGCCTGCACTTTGCTCATCTTAATCGCTGGAGTATCGCTGGCGGGTGTGTCGGTTTTGGCTTCTTCGGCAGCTTCCCAATTAGCGCGCAGTTCGTTAGCCCATTCAGAAAATTAGGTGGGCACGTTCGCGTCGCCATATATTTCATTCAGCCCTTCATTAAACAACTCGCCGCTCTTCAACGGGAAACCATGCCCGCCTGACGCGCTCTCCTCTGTGGCGGCGATACCTTTGCCTTTGATGGTTTTCACCCAAAGACAAACCGGCTGCGCGGGATTAGATTTGGCTTCTGCAATTCCACCTTCAAGCGCGCTATAAACTGATTGCAAATCGTGACCATCGGACACTTCGATAACCTTCCAGCCCAAATGCGCCAGCGCGGCAAAACACGGTTGCATCGAAAAACTATCGTCCGTGATTCGGCCGGAAAGTTTCGTGTCATTATCGGAAAGAATGAGCACAAACGGATTCACGCGCCCTTTCGCCGCAAGACCGGGAATGGCAGCGACTGATTCCTTGGCTTCGCCTTCCATCATCGCGCCATCGGAAATGGTGCAGAGCGTCACACGCTCGTTGCCGGCCATTTTGTCGCCGATGGCCAAGCCCTGCGCTTGCGGCAGTCCGGATCCCAGCGGACCGTTGCTGATGAGAATGCCTTCCGGATTGATATGACTTTCTCCGTGTCCCGTGAGTTTGCTTTCGATCCCACGAAAGCCACGCAGTGTCTCGTAGCTCATTCCGTCAAAGGCATAATTCGCACGCAACGCGTACACGCCATTTTCTGTATGACCGGCGTCATTCACAAAATGAAACGCTTCGTGCCATTGGCGCCCTTTCGTAGCAAACATCAACGCGTGCGCCGCCGCCATAATTTCCGCGAACGCCGCCGGCCCGCCCCAGTGACACGCCGCGCCACCGACAACCGCGTGCACATTCATCAATGCCACCGCCGCCCGCGTGGCATTGGGGTCGGCTACGGCCACCTCGGCACCCGCGCGATCTTGCACCGTCACGGAATACTTCGGCGGCTCCGATGGCGCAGCTGCCAAGCGGGTCGGAATGGAAATCGGAGTTAAGGCCGGCGCTTTAAGCGCCTTCACATTTGCGGAATCGTCTGCTCCCATAAAATAAATTTCTAAGTGTGTTGATGAAAACTGATACGCACGACAGGTCTTGAACCTGCAATCTTTAGTTCCGGAAAGTTGCGTATTGTTCGGCAATTGTAGCGATAGTATTGAAAAATGCAACTGTTATGCACCGGCCCTTCACGCTTCAGAGGCGATTATGTGCATTATCGATACCCTGCCTGCGACAAAACTAGCGACGGGACTTCACGCTCTTCACTGCCCTGTCTCCCCCAACAAAATTTGCAACAGAGACGGTGACTGCATCCCATTATAATCTTTCTGATTTATTGTAGTAGGTGGGTGCGAGCAGTTTCCTGTAGGGTCGCGGCACATGAAGCAGATTCTCTTGATGATTGCGGTGGTGTCGTTGGTGGGGTGCGGGACGACCAAGCCGACTCCTTCTACAACTTTAACCAACACCTTGGGCATGAAGTTTGTGCCGGTGAAGGGTACGGACGTTCAGTTTA
>JAPKDK010000017.1 GCA_028872645.1 Verrucomicrobiota bacterium | reverse complement strand
GGTTCAGCCACTTATCTCCATCACCAAATCCTTTCACTTTCAGGAGAACCGATTTACGATCCTTGTTCAACTGCACTCGTTCAATGACATCGACGCGCTTATCGTGCTCTGGCGATCCATAACGGCCTGTGTTGGTGTAAAACCAGGACTGCACCTTCAGGTAACCAGCTAATTCATCTTCGCTCACCTTGTCCGAAATCGGCTGAGTAAAATGCATCATGAATCCATCCTTGGCTGAGTTGACTCTGTGAATGGCAGCTGCAATCGTCTTCCCATCATAAATGATGCGCTGCAAGCTGGCTTGTTGCCCTCCAAAAGCACCCCATCCACGACCCGTCTGACCGATCAGTAAGCTGCCGTCGGGCAGGAACACCGGCCGCATTACCCCAGACGCGAAAAACCGCGCAAATGAAACTACACAGCCTTGATCCATACCCTTCACTTTTTCGACTGTCACACGGAATAAATTCGACATGGTTTGATCACCGAGGAACATCTGTTTTTTGTAGGGACCAAACTTTCCGCCAGTAAGATCCCAAACCGGATGACCGGGAGAGTTGGCCACTTTGCCGTGAGGGAGCCACACGGCACCCTTGCGTATTTTGTCCTTCCATTTATCAAATTTTAACTCAGGAGAATCCGGCTTCATTTTTCCCGGAAGAGATACGAGACCTGACAAGTGCCCATAGAATTTCCCCTGTTCAAGTGGCACCACCTTCGATGAACCCACGTATTCTCCCTGATTCTCTGCGTACCAGAGGCGCCCATCCGGATCAACCCCGAGACCGGCCGGACTGCGCAACCCGTTGGCATACGGCTCAAATTTGCCTTCCGGTGTAACGCGACAGGCCCAACCACGATAGCCTCCCATTGATCCCATGTACGGCCCACCTGCACGCCACGAGGTGCGCTCGTTACCACCGTGTGAAAGGTTCAAGGCAAAATAGTAATTGCCCTTCGCATCACGTACCGGTCCATGTGCATATTCATGATAGTTGGCGTGGAACCCGTAGTCATCACACACTGTCTCAAAGAGATTTGCGCGTCCATCACCGGTAGTGTCACTCATCCGGGTCAGCTCCGGCTTCTGCATAACGACAAATTTGTCACCCTTGTCGTCCTCGATCCAAACCCCAAGGGCCTCGTAGGTTCCTTCGGCAAACAATGACCATTTTCCATCCCGGATTCTCCACACGCCCGCTGAACGAGTCGCCACCACAATAGTCCCGTCTTTTGCCACCGCAATCCCTGTCGGTTCAAAGAGTTGTGGCCGGCCATAAAGGTCTTTGGGAGATTCCCAATTTTCAAACGAGTATCCCGCCGGAAGTTCCATGGCCTTTCGGCCCGCCTGGTTTTTGTTGGTCACAAGCGGTTGTGCTGTCCAGTCTTCATCACGACCCACAATCGGCCGGGCAACCAATCCTCCCACAAGTCTCGCTGAGAACTTGTAGGACGCGTCTTTCGCAGGCTCCCGGGGGTTTAACAACCACTCTTCCCCCTTCAATGTGCCTCCATCCACTTTGATATCAGTGAGCCCCTTCGTGGACACCATAAATTTCTGGCTATCGTTGAGTTTGCCACGAATAACAATCTCCACCCTGCCGTCATCGGCAAATGTCACTGTCTGGGCAATGTCGTTCCGACCTACGCGAAAAAGAAAGACCGGGGCGCCAGTTGAAGAATCGATCCGGTGCCCCTTAAACTCGGCATCCATTGAAGCCAACAACTCCGGGAAATCACGATCTTCCCAAAGCCATCTCTCAATGGCTTTGTGATCCATTACATCGGGCTCCTTGAATTCAAAATCAACAACGTCGCCAGAGCCCGTCAATGGCCGCAAAATACCGCCTCCCTGAATAAAGACCCGGTTCCCCTTCCCCCGCGCAGAACCTGGTTTGCCGCGACCCGAGCGTTCCTGAGTCAGATTCAAGAAGCCCCCACCCCACACATTGCGCACGGACAAAACGCGAGCATCAAATGTGTAATTCATTCCGTTTGGGAACCCTACATGGAGTGCTCTCCCGCTCGAGCCGCGTAGCGGTGCCCGAAAAACGCGCGTCCTTTTGGTGACCAGTATTTCGTTCGGAATTTCAATTAAATTCTTCGGGACAACCTTTTTGTCCTGCTTCATCTTCACCACTGCAGGGCCCGACTGTCCCTCTGCAGCGAAAGTTCGCAGGAAGTGCCAAATATATTCGACAACCTGATCAGGTATTACTTCCTTGGCATACATCGGCATAATTTGTGGGTATGGCTTGCCCTTGATTTGGCCGCTCTCGGAAATCGCGAGAGCATCCCACGACTTGCGAACCGAAGTCGTGTAGTATTTCTTGTCAGCTTTTATCTGGCTACGAGCCCCCGAATTGGGATTTAGCACCTCACGATCCCTCGGCTTATTCTGGAATAACCCGAATAAGTTCGGCCCGGTACGAAAAGATTTGTCATCCTTGGCAACTGCGTGACAAACCACGCACCCGTACGTTGCAAAAGCCTTTTCTCCCTCTGCCACAGCATCGATTTCCTGTTGGGCCAAAACCGGAAAACAACCCAAAAAGAAGATAATTAAAATTGATCTCGTCATGGCGCGAAGAGTTAAGGTAACCAATGATCCACGGCAAGAAAAAACGAATTTTCCGTTTTCAGGGGAAATACATCTCTCACACTGATCCTCCAGAATACCCGGAGAGACCCTGTTCTCCCAATGTCTCAATGACGTTGGGGTGTGGAATACTTTGTTTGAATGGATCTCAACTTTTCTCAGTAGAATCAGGAAGAACAGTGGGATTGAGATGAGAATCCTCTGAACTTCCCTGAATCAGGAAGGTAAGGTAGAATCTTCTTCAACAATGAAACCGTTTTCAATCCTTAATAGATTTTTTGTGTTGATGTTCTTGATTTCCTATCTCCTCCACTTGCCTCTAATAGGGGCTGATAACAGTCCGCCCCCACCCAAGATCCCCAAACTTGATATCCGGCTGACCCATAAGGGGTTCAAGACTGATCCCGAGAACTTTGTGGTGGTATGCAACTCAGCCGCCATGGCTATTGCCCGTTATTATCCCAAGCGACAGTTTAAGCCCATCCTCATCCCCAAGGCCAACAACGGTTTCCCAGTAAAGCTAGACCAACGCGGACCCAAGGGTGAAGCGCAGATTATGCTCAGTATTGATGATGGTTGGGGTTGGGCCCAGATCGCCTACCAGTTTTCACACGAGTTCACCCATATCCTGATTAATCACGACCAGCCCCGTGCTGGCCCCAACCACTGGATCAACGAAGCCTTTTGTGAGGCGGTCTCCTATCAGGCCCTCAAGCAGATGGCCAAGGACTGGGCAAGCCATCCGCCTTACCCCAACTGGAGAGGCTACGCCAAGCACCACAACTCCTATGCCGATAGGTATCTAGGCAAAGACAGAGGCCGGCCAGAAGGAATGGAGTTTGCCGCGTGGTTTCATAAAAATGAGAATGCCCTGCGACTGGGTAAACGGTATCCCAAGTACGAACTCTACAAATACCCAGCCTACCAGTTCTATCAGATCATCAAGGAGGACCCCAAGCAACTTGAGGCCCTTGCTTTCCTAAACTTTGGCCTGCGCAATTCGGGTATCAGCACCCGCCAATATTTGGCCCGTTGGAAAACCGTGTTACCAGATCGGCACAAACCATTCGCTAACAAGGTTGGAGCGGTCTTTGGTTACTCCTTGCCAAACTAATCAGTTACTTAGACTACGTAGGCGGCAAGAATTTGGCATGCCACTTGGATATTGGCAGCACTGACTGCTGACCGCGATAGGAGTGCAGCCGCACGATGCATTTGCTATCGAGGGTCTTAAGCTTGAAATCCGGCGCGAGGTCGCCCACGCGAACGGTTCAGAGGATTTCCTTGATGGCTTTGCCTTGGTCGACGAGGGCAACGGGGCGACCGGCGAAATCCTTGAAGGTGGTTTCGGGGTCGATGCCCATTACTTCGTAGATGGTCGCGAGCACATCGTCGGGCTTGAGCGCGCGCGCGACGGGATGCTCAGCCTTGGCGTTGGTGGCGCCGATGACTTGGCCGGTCTTCAGGCCGCCGCCGGCGAGGATGACGCTCATGGCCTGGCCCCAGTGATCGCGGCCGGGGATGGGGATGCCGGGTTGGCCGCTATTTAGTTTTGGCGTGCGGCCGAATTCGCCCATCACCACCACGAGCGTGTCGTCGAGCATCCCGCGTTGTTTTAAATCCTCCAGCAGCCCCGCCACGGCGCGGTCGAGGAATGGCAGACGCGCCTCGAGGCCGATCTTAATTTTCGAATGCGTGTCCCAGTGCGGCATATCCACGGTCACAAAGCTCACGCCCGATTCCACGAGCCGCCGCGCCATCAGCGTGTAATGCCCCCACGGCCCGCGACCGTAGAGGTCGCGCGTCTTGGCGCTTTCCTTTTCGATGTCAAACGCCGCGCGCGCCTTGCCGCCGGTGACCATGTCCACCGCCTGCTGCTGATAACGGTCCAGCGATTCAAACGAGCCGGTGCGGTCAATGTTGCGGTTGATTTGGTCGAGGCTTTCCAGCAAGCCGACGCGATTACCCACGCGGCCGATGTCGCCGGCCAAATTCGCCAACACCGGCGGCGTCTGGATTTTTGTTTTCGAGGTCGCGCCGAGGTACTTCTGTTTCATGTTCAACTGAAACGGATTGTACGCCGCGCCGAGATAAGCCGCGCCTTGATAGCCGGGATAAAGATAAACACTCTCCGCCGCGGGCAACCCCACGTACGCCGGCATGCCTTTTGCGTTGGCGCCTTTCGCGCGCGCGATGCAGGAACCGACGGAGGGATATTTCTGCGCCTTATTCGCCGAGGTACTCCCGTGGCGGCCGGTGAGCATCCAATGCGCGGCGGCAAAGTGATCGCCCGTATCGTGATGAACCGAACGAAGCACACACATTTTATCCGCGTGCTTCGCCTGCAACGGCAGCATTTCGGAGAACCGAATGCCCGGCACATTAGTCGCCATATCTAACCACGGCCCGCGATATTCCTTAGGCGCCGCCGGCTTGGGATCATACGTCTCCATATGGCTCGGGCCGCCATCGAGCCAAATCAAAATCACCGACTTGCCATTACGCTTCGCCGCGCCCTCCGCTCGCAGCCGCAACAAGTCCGCCGTCGAAAGCCCCAGCACACCGAGAAAGCCCGCCTTTAGCGCAGTGCGCCGTGAGTGCCCCGCACAGTTGTTTCCGAAATTGCCGTGTTGAAGTTCCAACATAACCATGGGTTGGACGAAGCTACAGCAAAGACATTCAGGGAAGAATTGAGCGTCAATTTTTCCCGCCCACGGCAAAGAGCGTCCGCGTGCCGCGCAAATACATCACGCCGTCGGAGAGCGCCGGCGTGGCCATGAGCGTTTCGCCGACGCGATGCTCGGCGAGCAGTTTGAATTCCTCGCTGGCCTCAATCACAAACACCACGCCGTCCTCGCCGGCGCAGTAGATTTTTCCATCAGCGGCGACGGGTGAGGCGCTGAAGCCGTTACCGCGATGACGTATGCGTTCGTAAAAATGTTCCGCGCCGGTCTTCAAATCGAAGCAGCCGAAGAGGCCGTTGTTGTTCAGCGCAAAAACCTTGCCGCGATAAATGAGCGGCGTAGGCATGTACGGGCCGCGGCGGTTGCTCCACGCGACGTGTTTGCCGCCGGTGAGGTCGCCGCGCCCGCCCGCGCGCAGGCAAAAGATGGGCCGCTCCGGATGCCGTCCGCTGGCGACGATGATGCGGTCATCGGCAAACACCGGCGTGGGCGTGGTGATTTTCGAACTGCCGCCCAGCCGCCACAATTCCTTGCCGGTTTCCGGATTGTAACCGCGGATAAATTTAGACCCATTCGTTATTAGCTCCGGCTGTTTGCCCAGCCACACCGTCGGCGTTCCCCACGAGGGCAGCTCGTCGCGCTTCGTCCGCCAAAGCTCCTTGCCGGTTTTCACATCCACCGCCAGCACGAACGATTCCTTCTGCGTGTCGCACTGCACGATGACTTTGCCGTTCCAAATGATGGGCGAGCTGGCCGTGCCCCATTCGTAACCGGGCGAGTCGTAAGCGCCCACGTCCAACCGGCCCAGATTTTTCTTCCATAGGAATTCCCCTTTCACCGTGTACGCGAACAACCCCTCCGAGCCGAAGAACGCCACCACACGCTGGCCGTCGGTCACCGGCGTAGAGTTCGCGTAAGTCGCCTTGAGGTGGCGTTTGTCCGTGGGTTTCTTTTTCACCGCCACCTTCGACCACAATGTTTTGCCCGTGCGCTTATCCAAACAAATGACCCGCCACTCGTGCACCGACCGATCCGCCGCCGCCGTCCCCGCACCGTACAGCCCCGGCTTAAAGGTGGGATCCGCGATGCTGCTTACCGCCGTGGTTAGAAACAATTGCTCCCCCGCAATCACCGGCGATGAATGCGCCAGCCCGGGAATTTTTACTTTAAACAAAACCCCCTCGCCCTTCGCGGCATCCCACTTGGCCGGCAGCTTCATGTCATCGACCACGCCGGATGCATTGGCCCCCCGAAAAGAGGGCCAATCTGACGCGTTCAAATAGGCGACGGACATTCCAATGAGAAAAATCAAGTGGCGATGCATGGTGTGCTTGTAGCTGAAACTGAAGACTCTGTCATTCTCCTCCGTAAGTGCGAAAGATTTTTGAAAACCCAAATACCTCCTGCTTAATTCCCGTGTGCTTCGGGCTGGCCCAGTTGGTGCTGGGCTTGACGAGTGGGCGGTCGCGGTTGGCGGACCAGCAGGAAATCAGCCCGATATTTTTCTGGCGAGCAAAGGCGAGTACTTCGCTTGCGTTTCCCAATGTAAATGTTTCGGGCTTCACGTCGTTGTGGCCGAGCATTGGGGTGAGCCCGACCATTAACCAAAGTTGGGCGTCGGTTTTTTGCACGCCCGCTTCGCGGTGAAGCATTTTTAATTGAGCATGCAAACTGGTGGCCGCTTGGATCGTGTACGCGCCCATATGAGTCGTCGGCTTAGGCGCTTGGGCTTTGCCGTAGTTCATGGCCATGATGTTCACGCCGGCGATATCCACGCGATGGCGGAGCGCAGAGCGAAGCACACCCGTGCCTTCGCGTGTGAGCCCGGAGGGCAGCACGGGAAGCGTGTACCAAACCTTGAGCGTGCGCTTAGAGCGACGCGCTTGCGCTTGCAAACCGAGAATTGCCCGCGAGCGGCGCTCAATGGATTTCGTCTCGGCCAGCCAATGACCTTCCACATCAAAATCAATATGCGTGAGCCCGTAAGTATTAATCACCGCTTGATAAGCAGCCTGCAGTTGCGCGGGCGTTTTGCACGCCGCCGCCAATCCCGTGCCCGTCGCGCCGCCGAAGGACACCCGCACCTCGCCGCCTCCTGCGCGGATGGCATTGATCTCCGGCAACATCCACCTCTTGCTCACAAGGTGATACCCGCCCCAGCTCGGCGCAGGGTTGTTCGGCCCCTTTGCCACAACGAACGCGAGCGTGTAAAACTTGATCCCGTGTTGTTTCGACGCCCCCGCAAAATCGAATGGCGGCCACAATGTCGTGTCCACGTACGGCGCAAACACCTGCGCCGGCCAATGATTGGCCTTGCGCGGCGCGAGCGGCGGCGCGGCGAGGACGCAGTTAGCTGTAACAATAAACGCAATAACCCATCGCATAGAGGGAGTATATCGCAAGGCCACCGAACAAAAAAACTCAAATTACACGAATGAGCGAATCCTTTGAACATCCAAGTAAACGAGCAAGTCTAAATGCCATCATCCTGTTATGAAAATACACCCGCTTGCCGTCTCTTTTTTCATTTTCCTCCTGCATCTCAATCCTACCGCATGGGCGGCGGCGTTGCTTGTGCCGAAGGATTTCAAAACCATCCAAGCCGCAATCGACGCGACCCGGGCGGGCGATTCAATTTTGGTCAGCGCCGGCAAATACAACGAGCGCATTCGCCTCAAACCCGGTCTCACCGTTCGAAGTGCCGGCGATGACGCGAAGGGAAAACTCGGGCTCCAGCGGGCGGAGGCGACGATTATCGATGGCACCGGCGGCAATGGGCCCGGCGTAACGATGGCTGCGGGGGCGACACTCGATGGCTTCACGGTAACAGGTGTTGGAAAATACGACGAGGCACTTTGGCAAAAACATCACGCCACGCAGGGCAATCTGCAGAAGCATGAACACATTGGAGCGGAGGGTACGCCCGGCATTGCGGCGCGGCACGATTGTACGGTGGCGAACAATATCATCCACCACATTGGCTACACCGGCATTGCCATCACGGGCGCGGAAGACCGACGCGTGTCGCCGCGCATTGTCGACAATATCACGTACCGCAATATGGGCGGCGGCATTGGCTCGATGAAAAAATCGACGGCCCGCATCGAAGGCAACCTTTGCTTCGAGAATTTTTACGCAGGCATCGGCCACAACGACGCCAGCCCGATTGTCATCGACAACAGTTGCTACCGCAACATCCGTGCCGGCATTGGCATCAGCGAAGGCTCTCGGCCAGTCGTCCGCGGCAATCGCTGCCATCACAACCGACGCGCTGGCATCGGCATCCGTACCGGCGCGGACACCCAACCGGTGGTGGAAGACAACGATTGCCACGAAAACGACATGGCCGGTATCGGCACCGAGGAGGGCGCGCGGCCCATCCTGCGCGGCAATCGTTGCTGGAAAAACAAACTCGCGGGCATCGGCGCACGTGATAAGGCGCAGCCGATGATTATTGAAAACGAATGTTTCGAAAACACGCTCGCCGGCATCGGCATCGAGCACGAGGCGCGCGCGTTGATTTCCAGAAACCTTTGCCGCAAAAACAAAACCACCGGCATCGGCGTACAACACCGGGCCGAGGCCACAGTGCTCGGCAACCGCTGCCTCGAGAACGCAAAAGTGGCCATTGGCGTGGGCAACGGCGCCAGCGCGCATATCGCCGGCAACCAACTCACGCGCGCCGGCGGAATGCCTCCGCTCATCGCCATCCTCAAAGGCTCGAGCGCCGTCATCACCGGCAATACTTTCACCGGCGGCGGCGTGGCCGGCGTGCTCGTGCAGGGCAGCGCACACATCAGCAAAAACCGTTTTGAAGGCAATGGCCCGCACCGCGGCGGGCCACCCAATTTTGCCGTGTGGGCACACGCCGGCTCAGAAGTGGAGTTTCACCAAAACGAAATCAACCGCTGGCGCCACGCCCTCTTCACCTCCGGTGCCAAATCCGTCGCCGCCCACCACAATCGCATCAGCCAATTCCTCGGCACCGCCATCCTCATCCAAAATTCCGCCACCCCCGCCCACGCCACCCACAATACCGCCCTCACCACCAACGTCCAGGACGAGTCCGTCACCCTAACCGGCCCCCGCGGCGTGGTGGAGGGAAATGTGTGCAAGGCGAAATGAACTGGCTTTGCCGGCTGCGCAAGTGACGCAGATGGGTGGACAACCGGCGCCTCAGCCCTGCAAGGTTTTAAGCTCGCCCTCCTCTTTATCTGGATCCAGCACCGGAATGAAATTCTTCTAAAGCCCAGCTAAAACGGGCTGGGTACGAGGAAGGCGTGTTGTTCGAGGAGGCTGAGGGTGCCATTCCAGGAAATGTACTGCGAGAAAAACAGAATGACTACGTAGCCAAAAATGAACGGCAAAGCCAATCCCAAGGCCGCAACTCTGCAGAACCATCGCAGCAGGAAATTGGGGGATGCCTCGCGTTGTTCGGCACGTCCCATTGCCCAGCCCGTCATCAATCGGGCGGGAAGTCCGAAGACCACAAAGAAGAGTGCCGGCAGCCAAGTTATTTCTGCCGGGGTAAGCTCTATCTTTAACAGAAACAACGGCACAGCCATCACTAGGGTGAGCGACAGTGCTAACCAAAACTTGAACGGTGCGCGACCGGCGAGGCGGCACACGGGGCCGATCTCGATGAAGGCGCGGAAGCGGTTTTCGCGAGCGAACCAAACTTGTTGAAATGGAATAATTAAGAGCACGCCCATCAGCAAAAGACCGCCCAGGATTGATACGAGGATGCCGGCATTATGGGCGATTTTGGAGGCGAGGATCATCAGGCCCACAGGGATCAGTAGCCACAGCACCGTGCCGGCAAAGCCGCGGGTGCCGAGCCAAAACAACTCCGGAAGACGCAGCCCGGCGGCGGTTTCCCAAACGGCATCGCGGGCGATGATAAATTTATCCGGCGTGCCAAGCCAGCGAACAAAACGAATGGGTGCCGGCCAAAAAAAGTGCCGCAGTTTGCCGCCGCGCAGCAGTGCCCAAATGATGTGTAGGGAAGTCAGTACGGTGATAATCCACATTCCAACGCTCCAGCCGCCGACGCGTTGGGGGTCCACGATGACGGCGGAGTCGCGCAGCATAGCGATAAACCGCGCCGGCCAAAGCACAAGCCAAATGCCAAGGACGATGCCCCCCAGCTGCCCGGCGTGGCGCAAGCCGATGAAGCCGTCGCGCAAGCGACCGGTGCGCGAGATGGTGGCACTGACGTGCAGCAGGTAACCGAGGCTGAGCAGGTTAACGATGGGGATCACCGAAATGACCGCCAGCCCGCCAATTAAACTTAACATCCCAAAGCACCAGCCAATGGCGGAATAAATGCCGCGGCCAATTCGGGCGGGAAGTGACCGGCGCGCGGGAAGGACCGGTGACCGCTCGATGACCGGCGGTTTAACTTCAGGCGGCAGCACGAGCAACGGCGGCACGGCCTTAAACTTTTCCGGTTGAAACCCTTCATCTTGTCCTTGCGTATTCATTTATGTATATTCACGGACACGATGCCTTCAGAAAAGATAGCCCCGCCGCTTTGGCAACGCAACCTGCTCTTCGCAGTGGTCTGCTTGGCAGGCGTGGGCGCGGTGGTTTCCAACCTGCTGAAATCTGACACGATGGCCGCGCCCAAGCATCAGGCGAGCCGTTATGAAAAACCGGTGTTCCGGACGACGGTCGATTGGGTGGATGAGGAATTCGCCGCCGAATGGAAAAAGACCGGGCTGGAGCCTGCGGAGCGCGCGGATGACTTGACGTTAATTCGCCGCCTCTCGCTGGGGCTCACCGGAACGATTCCTTCGCTGCAGGAAATCCGCGCGCTCGAGACCCAGCCGGAGGACGAACGCGTCCAGTGGTGGCTCAGCCATCTCTTCGAAGATCGTCGCACCAGCGATTATCTCGCCGAACGTTTTGCCCGCGCTTATGTCGGCGTGGAGAACGGGCCCTTTCTGATTTATCGCCGCCGCCGGTTTGTCAGTTGGCTCGCCGATGAGTTTGAGGCAAACCGGCCTTATGACAAAATTGTGAGCTCGCTCATCACCGCCGAGGGGTTGTGGACGACCAATCCGGAGGTGAATTTTGTCACCGTGACGGTCGACCAAAACGAAGACAAAAAAGGCCCCGACGAAGTGAAGCTTGCCGCGCGTGTGACTCGTGCTTTCCTCGGCGTACGCATCGACTGCGTACAATGTCACGACGACCATCTCGGCGATGAATGGTTGCAAAAAGATTTTCACCAACTCGCTTCATTTTTTGGAAAAGCCGATATGGCCATCTCCGGCATTCGCGAAACGGGCAAGCCGTATGAGTTTAAATACCGCCGCCAACGCGAGCCGCTGGAGGTGCCAACAATTGTTCCTTTTCAGCCCGAGCTGCTGCCCGAGCGAGGCCGCCCGCGCCAGCGCCTCGCCCGTTGGGTCACGCATTCGGAAAACCGCGCCTTCGCCCGCGCCACGGTTAATCGCGTGTGGGCGCTGATGTTTGGTCGGCCTTTGGTTGAGCCGGTTGATGAAATTCCGCTGGAGGAGACGCCGGAAAACCCTTATCCGCCCGGGCTGGAAATTTTGGCTGACGATTTCATCATTCACAAATTCAATCTCCAACGCCTCATTCGCGTCATCGCCGCCACGCGCGCCTTCGGCCTCGACAGCAAAATGCCCGCCGGCCGCACGCCGCCCACTCTCGAGCACGACCAACACTGGGCCGCCTTCCCGCTCTCGCGATTGCGCCCCGAGCAAGTCGCCGGCAGCATCATCCAATCCGCATCGCTCACCGCCATCAACGCCGATTCGCACATTCTCTTTCGGCTAAACCGCTCGATTCAACAGGGGGAGTTCATCAAACGCTATGGTGATATTGGTGAGGACGAATTTTATATCCAAGGCGGCACCATCCCGCAGCGGTTGCTGATGATGAATGGATCGCTCGTGCACGAACGCATAAAAAACGATCTCGTGGCCAACGCCGCCTCGCGGATTCTGGCCACCGCGCCCAACGACGCGAAAGTGGTGGAGGCCACCTACCTCGCCGTGCTCAGCCGCAGGCCTAGCGCGGAGGAAGCCGATTACTTTGTCCGCGCGCTTTCGCAAAAAGGCTTCCTCGACCGCAAGGCAAAACAGGCCGACCTCTACTGGGCACTCATCAACTCAACCGAGTTTTCGTGGAACCATTGATATGAACAGTTCCTCCAACCCCTGCAACAGCAACAGCCACATCACCCGCCGCACGATGCTCCAAGCCACCGCGACCGGCCTTGGCGGATTGGCGTGGCTTACTCCAGTGGCGCATTTGCTCGGGCGCGCCCAGGAAAAAGCTTCCGCCCACGCGCCCGCCAAGTCGGTCATTATGCTGTGGATGGCCGGTGGCCCAAGCCAGTTGGAAACCTTTGACCCGCACGCGGGAAAAACAATCGCCGGCGACACCCACGCCATTAACACTTCCGTCAAAGGCGTGCAATTCGCCCACGGCCTCCCACACGTGGCCGAGGTGATGCACGAGCTCACCCTCGTGCGCTCGATGGTCAGTAAAGAGGGCGACCACGAACGCGCCACGTACAACGTCAAAACCGGCTACCGGCCCGACCCCACGCTGGTACATCCTTCCATCGGCGCCGTCGTCTGCCACGAACTGCCCGATGCCGAAATGGACATCCCGCGCCACATCTCCATTTTGCCCGGCCAATGGCCCGCGCGCGGCGGCTACCTCGGCGCGCAGTACGACGCCTTCAAAGTTTACAACACCAACGGCCGCGCCGGAAATATCACCGCCCGCGTCCAACCCAAACGCTTGGACAACCGGCTCGCCGCATTGAAACAAGTGGAGCAATCCTTCGCCCGCGGCCGCCGCGCTGATCTCGACGCCAAGACCACCCTCCACAACGCCACCATCCAAAAAGCCCTGCGGATGATGAGTTCCGAGCAGCTCAACGCCTTCGACATCACCCAAGCCCCCGCCAAAACCCGTGCCGGCTTTGGCGACACCCAATTTGGGCGCGGCTGTCTCGCTGCCATTCAGCTCATCGGTGCCGGCGTCCGCTGCGTCGAAGTCACCCTCAACGGCTGGGACACCCACGCCAACAACCACGAATCCCACGTCTCGCAAAACGCCATCCTTGACCCCGCCTTTGCTGCGCTCATCCGCGAGCTGCGCGCGCGTAAGCTGCTCGACCAAACCATTGTCATCTGCGCCGGTGAATTCGGACGCACACCAAAAACCAATCCTGCCAGTGGACGCGACCACTGGCCCACCGGCTTCTCAATGGCCCTCGCCGGCGGCGGCTTCCGCGCCGGTCACGTCCACGGCGCCACCGATCCCACTGGCGCTAAGCTCGAAGCTAACGACAAAGACTCCATCCGCGTCGCCGACATCCACACCACCATCCAACACTCCCTCGGCATCAACCACGCCAAGGAACTAATGACCCCCATCCTCCGCCCAATGGCCCTCAGCGACGGCCGAGTGATTAAGACTTTGTTGAAGTAATCGTAGCTCTTGGATTTTCTCCAAGTTGAGGTTGTGTCTTCTGGCGATGGGCGCATACTTGATTCATCGTTTCACCAAACTACGGATTATTATGAAAAATATTCTCATCAGCTTTTCGCGTCCTTTGTTTTTTTCACTCATTGCAATCTTCGCTGTGTCGGTCGTTGGGGAAGGAGCAAAGGAGGACCCAGACTTGGCTAGGCCGGAGCGCGGCATTGCGGTGATCATCGGTCAGGGCGGACGCGAGATGGATCGGAAAGTTTCTGAATTGGCGCGAGACACCGCGTGCACGATTTACTTTCAGTCGCCCGATGCCGCCACGGTGCTGGCCGTGCGCAAGTCGGCGGATGACGCGGGGTTGCTGGGGCAGCGCGTGTTTGTTGAGCAAAGTGGATTAGATCGAATTTGCCTCGGCGACAATATGGCGGACATCGCTTTCGTGAGTGGTGCGGCAGTGAAGGAGAAAGAAGTGCTGCGAGTACTGCGACCCGGAGCGGTGGCGACTATGAACGGTCGGCAAATCACCAAGCCCGCCTCCAAGGAAACTGACGCGTGGAGCCATCCTTTTCACGGGCCGGATAATAATCCGCAGTCCACTGACGCCGTGGCGCGCGCGCCCTATCTTACGCAGTTTATTCAAGCGCCGAAGTTTAGTCCGATGCCGCAGATTACAGTGGCCGCCGGTGGGCGCGTGTACCGCGCGTTTGGGCACATCGCGCACAAGGCGAATCAAAATGAAATGCTCAACACGCTCATTTGCGCCAGCGCGCATAACGGCATTATCCATTGGAAACGCAAGCTGACGCCGGGCTTTATGATCCACCGCAACACGATGGTGGCCACGGCGGACGCGTTGTACATGGCGGATAACGAATCGTGCAAAATCATCGACGCCAAGACCGGCAATGTGCGCGACGAAATCGTCATCCCAAAAGGCGTTGGCGATGGCCCCACGTGGAAATGGATGGCGATGGTCAATGGCACGCTGTACGCATTGGTGGGTTCCAAGGAAATTTCTGTGAAAACCGTGCCGTCCAACCGCCCCGGCCTTGGGCATTGGCCGTGGGGAATGTGGGAGGGACACGACTACAAAAACCCAAAAACCAATTTCGGCTATGGCCGCACGTTTGTGGCGATTGATTTGAAAACCAAAAAAATCAAGTGGCAACATTCGGAGAAGGATTTCATTGATGCACGCGGCGTGTGTTTGCGCGACGGGAAGATTTATTTTTACAGCCCCAAGAAATTCCTCGCCGCGATTAGCACCGACGGCAAGCCGGCTTGGCGCAACACTAGCAAGGAATTGCTCGAGGCTATTGCGCCCCACGCGCGGGCGCAGCATTACATTACCGGCTACGCGACGACCACTTACATTAAGTGCACGAAGGGCGAAATTTTCTTCGCCGGCCCCACGCGGCCGAATCTCGTTTGCGCATCCGCCATAGACGGCCATTTACTTTGGCAAAAAAAAAGCGGCGGCAATGTGCAGCTCGTGCTGCGCGAGGAAGGGGTGTTTGCTGCCGGAGCCCAGCGCAGCAATGGCGGAATGATTCTCGAACACAAAACCGGAAAAGTGAAAAGCATGATGCCGTGGCGCCGCGCCTGCACCCGCGCCACCGGCAGCATCGACAGCGTCTTTTTCCGCGCCGCCGGCGGCACAGTGCGGATGGATGTGGCGGGCAATACCGCTGAGCACATCGCGCCGATGCGGCCACCGTGCCAGGATGGCGTGATCATTTCCGATGGCAATCTTTTCTGGGGGCCGTGGATGTGCGGTTGCCAACTTTCGTTGTACGGCCACATCAGCCTCACCGCCGCTGGCAATCAACTCGCCAGCCCCGGCGAAGCACGCGCGCAATTCGAACCCGGCGAAGGCGACTTCAAAAACGTCCGCCCACTCGCCGCCCACAAAAATGATTGGGCCGTTTACCAAGGCAACAACCGCCGCACCTCCACCACCGCGCTGCCACTGCCCACCGCGTTGAAGGAGCGATGGAAATTTCTTGCCCCCACCACTGTGCTGCCCACCGCGCCGGTCACCGCGGGCGGGCTCACCTTCATCGCCAATCGCAGCGGCGTGCTGCGCGCGTTCAATGCCAACGGCCAAGTAATGTGGGAAACATTCACCGGCGGTGCGATTTACTTCCCGCCCGCAGTCGCAAAAGGCCGCGTGTATTCCGGCAGCGCGGATGGCCGCGTGTACTGCCACGAAGCCGCCACGGGGCGCAAGTTATGGAGCTATCGCGTGGCGCCGACGGAGCGGTGGATTGCGGTGTTTGGCAAACTCATTTCCACTTGGCCGGTCGCGGGCGGTGTGCTCGTGGAAGATGGCACCGTGTACGCCTCGGCCGGCATCGCGCATTACGACGGCACGCATGTCATCGCGCTGGACGCAATCACCGGCAAACTCAAATGGCACAACGACGCCAGCGGTTCGCTCAATAAAAAAGTCAACAGCGGCGTGAGTATGCAGGGCAGTTTGTTTATGGAAAATGGCAAGCTCTCCTTCCTCGGCGGCGGCGTGCAGGAGGTGGCGCAGTTCAATCTCGACGACGGCAAATGCGTGAACACGCCGGTCGACAATCCACAATCCGGTTATCGCACGGCGTTTTATCCCTACTACCCTGATTACGGCAATTACGTTTCATTGGCGCACACCATGGCCGATGGTCGCGAGCTGGTATTCGATGCCAGCTACGAAGGCAATAAATTCAACTTCCTCCACGCGCTCGCCGCGCTGCCGCCCGGCGCACCGAAGCTCAACAAAGAACGCGCGCGCTGGAACGCCCGCCGCGGCGGCGCACAACGAAAAGTGCTATGGCGCGACGCCCGCAGCCGCCGCTTCGCCGGATTCATCGTCGGCAAAACCCGCATCCTCGGCGTCGGCGATGCGGGTGCGGAGAAGGAACCCTTCATCACAATCATCAACCTCAAAACCAGCAAAGACGAATGGACCGCCGAGCTCCCCGCCCAACCGATTAAAGGAGGCGCCAGTATTGACAGCGCCGGGAGGATTTTGGTGACGTTGGTGGATGGACGGGTGATGTGTTTTGAAAACGCGGAATAACTTAGGCCAAAATCTCTTTCACCACCCGTGTGGGATGCGTGTGAGTTAGTCGCTCGTGGAGGCCGTTGCGGTCGAAGAAAAGTTTTTCGTGATCCATGCCGAGCTGGTGGAGGATGGTGGCGTGCCAGTCTTGGATGCTCACGCGATCCTTCACGGCGCCGAAGCCGATGTCGTCTGTCTCGCCGTACACCGTACCCCCCTTGACGCCGCCGCCGGCCATCCAGTTGGTGAACCCGCTGGGGCCGTGATCGCGGCCGGCCTTGGCATAGTCGCCTTGGGCCATCGGCAAGCGACCGAATTCGCCGCCCCATAAAATAAGCACGTCATCAAGCAGACCACGCTGGCGGAGGTCGCGCAGGAGCGCGGCGGTGGGCAGATCGGATTGTTTGCAGGCGGCGGGGAGTGAAGTTTTCAGGTTGGCGTGGTTGTCCCACATTTGGCCTTTTGGATAAATTTGCACGAACCGCACGCCGCGCTCGACTAGGCGGCGGGCCATCAGGCAGCGTTTGCCAAAGTTGTCGGTTTCTTTTTCACCGATGCCGTACAGCTTGCGCGTGGCCTCGGTTTCGCGCGAGACATCCAGCACCTCGGTGGCCTCCACCTGCATGCGGGCGGCCATTTGATAATTGGCAATGCGCGAGTCGAGCACGGGCTGGTTGGGGCGCTTGGATTTGTGCAGACGGTCGAGCGCGTTGATGAGATTGCGCTTGGCGGCGGTGACGCCCGCGGGCTCATCGAAGTCCGCCTTGAGATGCAGCATCGGCGTGCCTTCGCTCTTGATGGCCGTGCCCTGAAACAGCGGCGGCAAATATCCGCTCATCCAGTTTTCCACGCCATTGACCGGCAGCTGGTTTTTCGGGTCGGCCAGCACCACGTAGGCTGGCAGATTTTGGCTCACGCTGCCGAGGCCGTACGTGACCCACGCGCCCAAGGTCGGGTGACCAGGAAACGTCTCGCCGCTTTGCCATTTATAACAGGCCGGTTCATGGTTTTCGTGCACGTTAAACATCGAGCGAATGACGGCGATGTGGTCCATTTCCTTGGCTGTTTCCGGCAGCAATTCGCTGACCCACGCGCCTCCTTGGCCGTGCTGCGCAAATTTCCAGTGGCTGCGCATGAGCTGCCCTTTCATGCTGCGGCCGGCGGGCGCGACCTTGGTAAATTCCTCCGGCGCGTCCTTGCCGTGAAATTTTTCCAGCGCCGGTTTGGGGTCAAACAAATCCACCTGCGATGGACCGCCCTGCATACAAAACTGAATCACCGCTTTGGCCTTGGGTGCGAAGTGCGGCTGGCGCGGCCGCGTGTTCGTGGGCAGCGCGGCCGGGTGATGCGGCTCCGCGCCGTATAGGTCGCGCATCAGCAACGACGCCAGCGCCGTGCCATACAGGCCGTCACCCACTCGGTCGAAAAACTGTCGTCGATTGATTTCCGGTTTCATTTAGTCAATATATAAAAACGCCGCCGAATTAAACAACGCATGGCACACTGCGGCGAGCGCCTTGTTGTGTTGGCCGGTTTGTTTGGCGCCGGTAAATTCGCGTTCCAGCTCTTCCATCGCGCCGATGGTGCGAGCCAGCTCCTCCTTTGACGGCGGCCGGTTTACAATCTTGCGATACGCGAGCCGAATTACCGGCTCGATGCCCTTGGCTTCCTTTTGAATTTCAGCGGCCAGCTTGCGCGAGAGGTCGTGCACTACTTTGTCGTGCAACAAAAAAAGCGGCTGCTGCACCACGGTGGAATTGATGCGCGTAACACAGTTGGGATTCATGGCGGGCAAATCGAAAGTCTCGAGCATCGTCATCATGTGCTTGCGGCGTTGGCGAATGTAAATGCTGCGCCGCCAACCACCTTCGCCCGGCTTGCCGGTCACGTAACCACCCTCGCGCACCTGCACATCATCCGGCTTGCCGCCGAGGCGCCGGTTCAAGCGGCCGGTGATGGCGAGCAAACCATCGTGTAATTCTTCAGCATCGAGCCGGCGCATGGGCATTCGGGAGTAGGACGGCTTATGGGTTGAGAGCTGAGGGTTGAGAGAGGATTGGCGGTAGGCGGTGCTGGTGCAGATGAGGCGGTGGAGGTGTTTGGAGCTCCATTTGTGCTCGACCAATTCCACAGCGAGCCAGTCGAGCAACTCGGGGTGGGTGGGTGGCGTGCCAAGTTTGCCGAAGTTGTCGAGGCTGCTGACGATGCCTCGGCCGAAGTGGTGTTTCCAAACGCGATTCACCCACACCCGCGCGGTGAGCGGATGATCCGGCTGCGTGAGCCAACGCGCAAGGGCGAGGCGATTACCGGTCTTGTTTTTGCCGGTGGCCCGGGCGGGTTGAAAGGGTTTACTGGAGAATACTTGTGGCAAAGCCGGTTGCACGAGCGGCCCGGGACTGCCGAGGTTGCCGCGCAGATTAACGTATGTCGGCGAGGATTCTCCGCGATCCCAAAGGGCGCGGATAAGCGGCTGTTCATTTTTTTTGGCCTTTAGCTCATCGGTTTTCTTTTTCAGCTCGGTCTTTTTCTTTTTGTCTTTCTCGGCCTTGCGCTGTTCCTCCAATTGCTTGATTTCCGTATCCAGCTTGGCGTTGCGCGTCTCCATTGCCTTGCGCTCATTCGGCAACATCACCTCAAGATGTCGGCGCGTGCTGCCGGCCCATTGATTGCTGAAGGGCTGAGGAGTAAGCCAGTTGTACTCGTCATAAGCGGCCTTGAAAATGGCGGCGAATGAATAGTAATCGCGCTGGCTGATGGGATCGTACTTGTGATCGTGGCAACGCGCGCATTTCATCGTGAGTCCCATCACGCCGCCGGCGAGGATCTGAAGCTCGTCACCAATCACCTCAATACGATCTTCCACACGATTGACGGGATTGGCGCTGGTGCCGTCGGGGGCCATGCGGAGGAAACCCGTGGCGACGAGCTTCTCAATGACGTTCGCATCAATTGCATCGGGGTTGGAATAATCCACCAACTCATCGCCGGCGATTTGTTCCATCAGAAAATCATTGTACGGCTTGTCGGCATTGAAGGCGTTAATAACGTAGTCGCGATATTTCCACGCGTGATCACGAATCATGTCCGCATTGCGTTTGCCCTCGGAATCTGAATAGCCCGCTAGGTCCAGCCAATGCCGCCCCCAGCGCACGCCATATGCGGGCGAGGCAAGCAGCCGCTCAACAACCTTTTCAAAGGCCGTAAGGCTTGTGTCTTTCTCGAACGCCCCCATTTCCGCGGGCGTGGGCGGAAGGCCAGTGAGGTCGAAGGTGACTCGGCGCAGCAACGTGAGTTTCGATGCCTCGGGCGAATATTCCAGTTTGTTTGCCACCACTTTTCTCAGTAAAAACGCGTCGATTGGATTCTGGATTTGCGATTGCCGTTTGGCTATTTGTGGGATGGCTGGTCGCTTGGGCGGCTGGAAAGCCCAGTGCTCTCGGGCTTCAGGATTGATCGCAATGGGCTTGAGAGCTTGTATGATTTCCGGTGCGCCGGCGGCGATCCAGTCGCGGAGGGTTTGCAGCTCGCGCGGCGCCATCCGCTCGATTCCGGCCATGCTGATGTTTTTATCCGGCGGACATTGGCGGGAGACGATGCGCTTTATCATCGCGCTCTCATTTGGCTTGCCCGAAACGAATGCCTTGCCCTTGAGCATGGCGCCCTTGGTACGGAGGTCGAGCCCGCCCTCGCGCGCGTCCTGCCCATGGCATATCACGCACCGCCGCAGCAACACCGGAATGGCGTCGTGCTGCGTAACCTTGGGTACGGCGGTTGCGGAAAAGGACAACAACACGACTGACAGCCAATGATAAATTCGCAAATTCATGCTGAAAAAATTCTCCTGTTAGAAGCCCTCTACGGCAAGAGTATTCGACAATTTATCGCCTTGGAAATCAGGACCAACTGGTCGGGGCCTTCACGGTTGGCTCGGATTCAGGCAATCCACTCCAGGCCCATTTAGCGGCGGAAGCAACAAGGAGTAGGGTCGCGGCCATGATGATAAGCAGGCTGCCCCAGCGGACTTGGAGGCCAGATTTGTCTGGTTTGAGAACGGGCTGGAATTGGCGACGACTAGGGGGGATGACGAGTAGCCAGCCGCTGACGGTTTTGCGGTTTTCGGTGAGGCAATTGCCGAGGGCAAACAAGCCTGCTAAGACGGCCAGGACGGGCCAGAAATTTCCCGGCCAAACAATCCAATCGCAAATGATGGCGACGACCGATGGGAAAAATAAAATCTCAACCCAATGGCGCAACAAACGCGGGAGGCTTCTCAACGCGGCTAGTGCCACGGTCACGCCGAGACCGGTGAGGGGGGCGATCCACCAGAGGTGCAGCCAATGGATTTGCCAGAGATGCATCACGCACACGGCGGTGAGCAAGGTGGCGGCGGTGAGCAGCGGCAGATTGTAAAAAGGCAGCGCGCGGAATTGGCCGGGGCGCGTGCGGGGCAACGGCTTGATGTCTTTTTCCTTGGGGATGAGCTTCGCGCCGTTCCAAAAAAGCGCCACCACCATTCCAATGCCGAGCGACCACTTAAGCCAAAGATCCCACCACTCGCGAATCGGTTCGACGAGTGATACAGAAATCACAGCTCCGAAAATTAAACCCATCAGGATGACGTGCCAGATTTTGCGCAAGGCAAAACGCACGGCGGCTGAGCTTGTGGTGGAGGATTGCACGGTGCGATCCAGCGCGGGAATTAGGTTTACCCCTGCCGCGCCGAGCGCCATCACAAGCACGCCGGCGAGGCCCGCGCCCGCGAGCGTCCAAGGCGCTGCAGACCACGCGGAAAAGGTGATGAATCCGCCACCGGGCAAATTAAATTCATAACGCGTGGTGTCCCAAATCAACGCGACCGCTCCCGTGGCTGCGGCCACGAGCACGAAGCCGCCTTGAGCGGCGAGGAAATGGCGGAAGCCATGCCAGAAATCGATGTAGCCGATTTTAGCGGCGGCTTGTTTGGCTTCGGGCGTGGGGAAAAAAGAATCCTCCACGCGGCGCATTTGCAAACCGCCAAGGCAAAGTGCGCAGCCAACGGAAAACAAAACCATCAAGCGGCCCATAAATCCAGCGGCGGGTTTAAGGGTGCTAACGCTTTCGCCGGAGGGTTCGATGGGTTGGGAAGGGGTAACCGGCGGCTTCGGCATAATGGGCGGCGTGGGGGTGATGACTATGGGCGTGGTGCCTTTGGCGATGTCCTTCGGCTTGGGATCGGTGCCGCCGGATTGGGTGAAGGCGGCGATCCATAAGCCGAGCACTACGAGCGTGGCCACGCCGAGGCCGGTTCCGATGACAACTTTTTTGTGCTGCTTTACCCAATCCCACACGGAGGTGGTTTGGGTGTCGGTGGGCGCGATTGTTTTGCGTTCGCGTTTGATGACGAAGACGAAGCTGGTGATGAGCGCCAGCAAACCGAGGACGAAAAGCCAACCGACCGCGCCCGCGGGCGGGCCGGAATTTGTGGCCTCGCGCGCGATGAGCACGATGCCCATCGTGAAAGAGAGCAGCGCGGAAGCGATTGCGGTGAGGAAAAACGGGCGGGCCTTAACCCACGCCCACGCGGCGGAGGGTTCGGTGGCAACTTCGGGTTGGGGCTGCGGCTCGGGCTGGACGATTACCGGCTCCACGACGACGGGTTCTTCCGCGACCGGCTGGCGGTTCTTTTGCAGCTGCGCCTCGAGAGCGGCGCGGAGTTTATCGAGGTCCACCGAGCCATCGGTCGGCAATCGCAACCGCAACTTCACACCACCCGCGCCTCGCGGGGCCGCGGTGCCACGAGGTTGATGTCGGGGTTTGGCCACGGTTAACTGAAGTTACGCCAGAGTTTGTCGAACATTCGGGTGAAGGCCTTGAGCAATTCAGTATCGCCGGTGATGAGAAAATTCTCATCGTTGTGCAGCGAGGCGGAGCGGGTCCAATTGTAACTGCCAGTGAGTAATTGGGTTTTATCGAAGATGGCGAATTTGTGATGCATATGATGTTGGGACCGATCCATGCGCACGGCGATGCCGGCGCGCTCGAGGCGTTCGATGTCCGAGCCGGCGTCCATCGATTTATCATCATCGCTGATGACGCGGATCTGCACGCGGCGGCGGTGGGCTTTTTCGATGGCGTCGGTGATACGATTGTCGGTGATGGTGAACACGCACACATCCACCGAAGCGCGCGCTTGCGCCAAGCAATCGATGATCTTGCCCACGCAATTATCGTCGGGGCTGAAGAACGCGGAGGCCGCCTCGGCTTTGCCGGTGTTGGGGAGATTTTCGGCGGGGTGCAGAGTTTTTACTGCATTTTCCAACCACTCCAAAATCTGATGGCGCGGGCCGGCATCGGCACTGGCGAGGGCATCGCGCGCGGCATCGAAGGCCATACTGCGGTAAAGGGCGCGGCGTTGCTCGCTGCCATTGATGGAATCGGTAAGCGCGCGGACCTCGCTGCGTTCACTGCGTGAGAGCTGGAAATCCTCCAGCGTCGATTGGAAGAGGGCTTT